>DDVC01000006.1 GCA_002345145.1 Bacteroidetes bacterium UBA2322 | reverse complement strand
AATGGGGGTGCGGAAAGTGGGTAAGACTGTTCCCCAAGCCCCATAATTGTACTTGGTACATTGTTTGTGGGTAGCGGCAAAGTCATCATTTTAGATGGGAGAGTTAAACCAACCTTCATTCTTCATTCACCAAACACAAGGCATTAGGGCATACACAGATACCAAGGATTACACTCCCCCCTACCCTTTCCTTTCCACAAATTAGTGTTTTAATATCATCTCCCTCTATCCTCTTCAATAACTTGCTATAATAAAAACGCACCCTGCCATAAATGAAACAGGGTGCGTTTGTTGAGTTACAAACTAATTAGTGGTTCTGCCAAGTATAACCAACCGCTTAGTTTAACATGTAGTAAGGCGTTGGGTAAGTAGCTTGGCAATTCACTTCACAAATACTTATTTAGGCGGCTTAATTTTATCAACCTTAATCCTTTTAGGCGGGTCTTGTTTGGGGTCTTGTGTAGCCGGCGGATTAGTATTGGTTTTAGTTCCCGCATTAGTCTTATTAGCGGGCACGCGAGTGCCCTGGTTGGTGGTACTGTTATTGGTTGTAGTGGTAGTATTAGCAGGTGCCGGTTTAAAATACTTCTTAGCGGTGGGCATATACTTTTGCAGCTCCCTTATTCGGGTTTCATCGCTGGGGTGCGTGCTTAAAAATTCGGGGGGTTTAGCGCCGCCCACTTTGCTCATTCGTTGCCAAAACGGAACTGCTGCTTCGGGGTTATACCCTGCCATTGCCGCAAAAACCAACCCCAATTTATCGGCTTCGGTTTCATGCTTACGCGAAAACGGCAGCATTACCCCTACCGTTGAACCTATTCCATAAGCCTGCATAAACAAATTGCGCGTTTCTGCGGGTCTGTTTTGCAAGGCAATAGCCAAACCCACAGCGCCCACCTGTTGAAGCAAACCTTGTGTAAGGCGCTCACTGCCATGCTGGGCAACTGCATGAGCTATTTCGTGCCCCATTACCACTGCCAACCCATTTTCATCTTGTGTAATGGGCAAAATTCCGGTGTAAACAGCCACTTTGCCGCCGGGCATACACCATGCATTTACATCTTTACTGTCTATGAGGTTAAACTCCCACTTAAAACCTTGGGTAGCATTTGATTTTTGCTGCGCAAAGTAAGTATCTACTGCTTTTGATATACGCTGCCCCACATTGCGTACCATTTGTGCATCGGTTGTACCATTTAGCACCTTGCTTTCTGTTAAGAAAGTGCGGTACTGGTCGTTGCTCAGTTGGTTTATGGTTGCATCGGGTATAAGGCTAAACTGCTTTCTTCCGGTAATGGGTACTTTTGAACATGCCATAACTACCACTGCCAATATCAGGCTTACTACACCAATTCTTTTAAGAAGATTTACCATGACTGCTATGTTTAGTTTAGTGTACAAATTTTGTCTTTTTTAGCTTGGCTGATAATAAGACAATTTAAACGGCATTAAGTTACAAATTTTAAGTGATGCCAAAGAAAAAATCTGTTTTTTTCCAACTTTTCATAAACTCAAAAGCGAATAAAAAAATTTAGGCAGCCAAAGTCATTGCTTTGGCTGCCTAAATGGTTTTCTACCCATGAAACGGCAATTATAATAGGGTTTAACTGCTTATTGGCAGTCTAACCCTGATTATATTGCGTTATTCTTTCACTAATCGGGTAGTATGTACTGATACACCATTGTTGAGTGTAACAAAGTAAACGCCTGGCGCATAATTTGCAATATCTAATGTAGCAGTATTTAATCCGGCATGTGTTTGTACTACTTGGCTGTCAATTTCACGACCGGCTACATCAGCAACTTTGAATGTAGCAGCGCCGCTTACTTCAGAGCTAAAAGTGATATTAACCATTTTGCTGGCAGGTACGGGCATAACCGATACAAAACCGGCATTTACTTCGCTTCTGCGAAGCATAATAACACCCGATACCAGAGAAGTAGTTCCGTCAAAATCGGTTTGTTCTAATTGGTAGTAGCTTACTCCGGCAGGAGCGTTAGTGTCTAACAACTCATAGCTGCGAGAAGTACTTGCCGTACCTGCTCCTTTTACTGTGCCCACAGGCTGGAAGTTGATGCCATCGGTTGATCGGCTAAGGGTAAAGTAGTTGTTATTGGTTTCAGAAGCAGTTACCCAATTTAATAGGTTGCCATTAGGCAATACAGTTCCATCAAAACGCACCAAAGATACGGGTGTAGGTCCGCAGGCAATAATGGTAGAGGCTTCTACACTACAGCCCGCATTATCGGTAACACTTACAAAGTAAGCAGTATTATTTGGGAAAGGCGCTGTTTCAATGGTGCTGGTGAATTCATCGGTACCATTTAGTGTATAACTTGCAAACGAGTCATAAGTAGGATAAGAACCTGATGCTGCAATGATGAGTGTATATTGTTGCTCAGGAACATTACAAATGGGTTCAATACTTACAACAAGTTCATCTAAGAATACTAACGGCATACTATCAGAAATGCCGGTGCAGGCATCATTAAGGTCGGGCAGGCCGTCAGCATCGTTGTCATTTATACCCACCACAGCGGTAACATAGTAGGTAGTATTATTTACGCCGTCTTGCAAATCGGCAGTTGTAATGGCAATGGCTTCTGTAGGATCGGCAGGTACTGCAAATACGCCGGCAAATTCACCATCAAAAATATCGGGTGAAGTATGCACTACATAAAAAGCTAAGACATCAACACCGGTTTCAATTCCGTCAGACAATAATGAGGCTGCGCCACCGGCACATACAGCTTGTAAACCGGTAGGCATAATACCGGCATTAGGCACATAGTTACCACATGCTTCACAAGTAATATTTATAGCTCCAGACAAAGAGCAGCCTGCTGCATCAACTACTTCAATAAGATAAAATCCATCGGCAAGTATATCTCCGTTGTTTACCGGCTCACTATTAGCTAACAATGTGTAAGGTGCAACGCCCTCAAATGCGGTTACGGAGAGCCCCGTTTCGCAGCTATATTCAATAACTATATCAGAAAGGGCATTTACCACCAAAAAGGCTTCGGCACTGCATCCGTTGTTGTCAGTTACTTCAATAACATATCCTCCATTGAGAAAGAACAGACCGTCTTCTACCGGTTCTCCTTCTATGGTATAAATATAAGGTTCAGCTCCGCCAATAGCTCCTAACCCTAAACCGCTAAAGCAGTTGTAGCTGATGAGCGGCTCAATGGTAACGCCCTCGCATGGGTCGGGCAAAACACAACTTACGGGTGCAACAAACAGATTGGCAATTGTAGCATTGCAGCCTTGGTTATCCGTGAATGTAACATCTACCGATACTGCATTACCATCTGAGGCAAGACCTTCCAAAACAACGGTTTGTGGGCTGCCGGTAATGGCAAAAGTTTGCCCGTTAACCCAAAGTAAAGAACCGGCAGGAGCATTTTCGTAAGTTACAATAATTTCCTGAGTATAGGTATTGGTAATGGGGTTGCATTCGGTTTGTGCTCCGGCGGCAATATCACTAATTAGGCAGGGCAGCACTATTTCACAACTTTGGGGTGCGGTAAATAGCCCCGATACATTGCGCACACAAGTAGCATCATCGGTAAAGGCTATTGATACGTTAACCTCAGCGCCGTCAGAAAGCAAACCCTCCAATACAATTGTTTGGGGGCTGCCGGTTATGTCAAAGCCTTGTCCGTTTACAACCAACTGACCAGTTGCGGGAGCATTGTCATATTCCACTGTTATTTCTTGTGTGTAGGTATTGGTAAGCGGGTCGCAATCGGTTTGTGCGCCGGCGGTAATTCCGTTTATATTACAAACAGGGGTACAGTTTGCAGGAGCGGTAAACAAGGCGGGTATGGTGCGCGAACAGGCGGGGTTATCCGAGAATGAAACCGAAACGGTAACATCGCTACCATCTGAAACCAAGTTATCTAATACTACGGTTTGCGGGCTGCCGGTTATAGCAAAATCTAACCCGTTTACCACTAACTGACCGGTTGCGGGTGCATTCTCGTAGGTTACAATAACTTCCTGTGAATAGGCATTAGTAAGCGGGTTGCAATCGGTTTGGTTGCCGGCGGCAATTCCGATTATGTTGCAAACAGGCGTACAGTTTGCGGGAGCAGTGAATAAATCAGCAACACCTAAGGCACAAGCGGGGTTATCGGTAAAAAATGCCGATACATCAACCGAAGCGCCATTGGCATCAAGGTTTTCTAAGGTTACGGTTTGAGGGCTACCCGTAACATCAAACAACTGATCATTTACAGAAAGCTGCCCACCAGCGGGAGGAATACTGTAAGTAATGGTCAATTTTTGGGTGTAGGTATTGGTAAGCGGGTCGCAATCGGTTTGTGGTCCCAATTCTATAGCGGAAATTTCACACGTAGGTAAGCAAGAAGCCGGCGCAGTGAAAAAATCGGCTACTACTAAGGCACAACCGGCATCGTCTGAAAATGCAGCCGTAACCGAAACTAAAACACCATTGGCAGGTAGGTTGGTTAAAATAACCGATTGTGGACTGCCGGTAAGAGCAAAGTTTTGTCCATTAACTACCAATTGTCCGGTTGCGGGCGGGTTGGAGTAAGTAATGGTAAGGGATTGTGTATAAGTATTGGTGTTGGGGCTACAAGCCGACTGTATGCCTACTGCAATACCGTCTATAGAACAAGCAGGTCCGGCGCAGGTCAATGAAACAGCCCCAAAAACATTACCATCGCTAAGGTAGTACTCGTTAAAACTATTATCAGAACCAAAGGTTTGACTAATATCAAAATTCAATCCTGACGGTTCATTTTCGTTGAGCACATCAAAAGTAATAGTAGCCATGGCATTTGGTATGGCATCAAAACTCTCCGTTTGTGCATTTGCGGCTCCGTTCCAGAACGAGTTAAACTGAACGTAGTTTGTTTGTTCGTCAATACCGGTGCCATAAGTGCCGGTAAAACCCGAGTCAAATGTGATTTGAGGATTGGTTAGTGCAGCGTCATTAAAATTCAGCCACAAGTTCCAGTTGTCGACCAAATAACCTGCATCGGAGGTTGCTGCAATGGTGAAACTTAGCTGTGCCGGTGCACTACTGCAATCTAAAGTAACATCGATTATGGCGATGTCAAAACTCTGAGCGTTTGCTTTGTTTATGCCTAAAAGACACAAAACAAGCAAGGTCAAAACAAGTGTAAATTGTTTTAATTTCATAGTATGCTGGTTTTTGATTATCCGAGCGGATTAAAATTTAAAATCGTTTTTGGGGGCGCTAAAATTAAACAGTTAAAGCAGGAACATAAACGAATGAGTTATAAGTTTAGACTGCTTAATATAGCCAAAATAATCGCAAACTTACAACTTTTAGCGCAAACCGAAAGTACAAAGTTCTACAAATTTGTGCATTGGGTACATTTTTTAGCCCGATGACTACATGTAAGCCTGATTATTGCAATTTAATGACTTTTAAACCTATACAAAGCGTTAAAACAAAAACCCCGACAAGTGCGAGACAAGTCGGGGTTTATTTAAGTTAGGAGATATAACTACCTTATTCTTTTACAAATCGGGTAGTTTGAACATCAAAACCGTTATTGAGCGTAATGAAATAAACACCGGCAGCGTAACTTGTTACATCAAGCGTTAGCGTGTTCAATCCATTTTGTGCGGTAGTTTTTTGCGTGTTGATTTTACGTCCGGCAACATCGTAGATGGTATATTCTACTTCACCTGCAATTCCGGTGGCAAAATTAACATTGAGGATACCCGATGTGGGTACAGGAACTACTTCTACAATAGAGAATTTAACTGCATCACGACGCAAGGTAATTACTTCCGAAGCAATTGTAGTAGTACCATCAAAATCGGTTTGGTCTAAACGGTAGTAGCTCAGTCCGTTGGGGGCATTTTTGTCCATAAACTCATAGCTACGGGCAATGATGCTGTTACCGGCACCATCAACCGTACCAACAGCGGTAAAGTTGATGCCATCTGTAGAACGCATGAGAGTAAAGAAGTCGTTATCTGTTTCAGTAGCGGTAGTCCAGTTAAGCAAGTTACCTTCGGTCATTACTTTACCGTCAAAACGAAGTAGGGCAATAGGTGTAGGTTTGCAGGTTACGAGGTTGGCATCGGTAAATGAACAGCCGGCGGCATCAGTAATACCGATGAAGTAGGCGCTACCTGAAGCATAACCCGGAATAAGGATAGAGCCGTTCATCTCTCCGTTAAAATCGCCAAATACGGTGTAGGTAGCAGTGGGGTCAAAATCGGGGTACGAACCCGTTACAGCTACCACCAAAGTATATTCTTGTGTATCGTCGTTACAGATAGGCTCAACGCTTGCTTGAAGTGGGGTAAGGAATACAACGGGTGTGCTACCTGCAACATCGGTACAAATGTCTCCGAGGTCGGGCAAACCATCACCGTCGTTATCGTTTCTGCCTACAATAGCGCTTACATAATAAACTGTATTGGTAGTTCCACTGGTAAGATCGCCCAAAGAGAAAGTAACGGGATTAGTTACATTAAACGGCACGGGGAAAACACCAACCACACCGCCATCGGCAAGGTTGGGAGAGGTGTGCACCACATAAAAAGCAACCTCACCGGCTGTTAAATCAACTTCAATACCACTTGATATTACCGAAGCTGAACCACCGTCGCATACAGCCTGTAAATCGGGCGACACATCACCGGCTTCGGGGGTACATTCAATTATACACGGTTCGGGCGCACAAACTTCAATGTTTTTAACAGTACACAATATACCATCGCTTACAATATCCACAAAGAAGCAGGGTAAGCCATTAGGAAAGATAATGGGGGGTACAATAACAGCGGCACCAAGCGCGGGGTTCCAAGGAATGTAGTTACCGGCACCAACCGGTAGGTTAGTTGTATAACCACCCAATCCGGTGTAAGCGGGTAAACCGCCATTTGCCGTAAATCTTACAAAGAAACCACCATCAACTGTGGGGTCGCAGAAAGTATCAACTGCTAAAGTAACCGGCGTTAATACCACGGCTTGTGCAGATGCAGATAAAGCAAAGCAAGCATCGCCCAATTGTGCGTTTAATGCAGCCAAAGAAGTACCTACGCCAAATGAAGGTGCGCTTGCATTAGCGTAGTTAAGAGCATATACAGTGTAAGTGCCACTACCGGGGTTGGTAAGGTTACCACTTGCTGATACTGCTACAATAGTGCCGCTGCCATCAACCAATAAATAGGTTTGGCTGTAATTGGGCGTATTATTAAAGCCGCTTCCGCTCACTTGTACTGCTGTAGCTTCGGCACAAGTAATTGTAAGTCCGTTGGCAATAGAGCCTGCATTCGCTGCACAAGCAAATACCGTTACTGTAAATGTGCCACTTGCCGATGCTCCATTTGCATCTTGAATAGTATAAGGTATGGTAATGGTGCCGCTGAAACTGGGGTCAATGTTTACTGTTACAGTACCATTGGGGTTAAAATTGGTAACTGTACCACCTGCCGAAGCCGGACCTGCGCTTACCAGTGTAATGGCATCACCATCAGGGTCAGTATCGTTGGCAGTAACATCAACTGTTACAGAGCCTGTTCCCTGAATTACTGTGGCAGCATCGGGGCTGGTTACAGGTGGATTGTTGCAATCACCTACTGTTAGTACAGTAGTGCCGCTGCAACCATTAGCATCGGTGGCGCTCACAATATAAACGCCTTCGGGCAAGAATGTGCCTGCAAGAGGTCCAAAACCATAAGGCGCTGTTCCTCCGGTAGCGCTAACCGACAAGCCGGTAGCACAAGAGTAAGTAGCCGATACGGTAATGGTAACGCCATCGCACGGGTCTCCACTACCGCAGTTTACGATAACTGATGTGGTACCGGTACAGCCGTTGGCATCGGTAGCGGTAATGGTATAAGTACCATTTGCAAGTGTAGCGCCATTAGAAGTACTGAAAGTATAAGGACCTGTACCACCGCTTGCACTAACTGATAAACCTGAAGTACAAGAGTATGAAGCTGTTGCGTTTATAGTAACACCATCACACGGGTCGCCAGTACCACCGCAACTTACTGCAACAGTTCCAAAACCGGTGCAACCTTGGCTATCGGTAGCTATCAATTGGTAGGTGCCATTGGCTAAGAAAGCTCCATTGCTAACACTATTGCCCTGCGTGGTAGTAACAGAAACAGCGCCACTACCACCCGATACGCTAAGGCTCAAACCGGTAAGGCAATTATAAGAAGCGCTCACTTGTATGGTAGCCGGAATAGTAAGGGTAGTAAAACCACTACAACCATTGCTGTCAAATACGTTAATGTTATACTGACCAGAGGGCAAGAAACTACCGTTGGTAACTACTAAACCATTTGCAGTAATGGTATAAGAACCCGTACCACCTGAAGCGCTAACTGATAAACCGCTGTTGCAACCATAAGAAGCGGTAACATCAATTACCACACCTGCACAAGAGATGCAATCAACAGTAATATCCACACTGCCTGTGCAGTTGTTTTCATCGGTAGCAACAATGGTGTAAGTGCCGTTAGTCAAAATAGCGCCATCGTTTAGGTTAAAAGTGTAATCTCCGACACCACCGGTAGCGCTTACCAACAAACCGGTAGCACAGTTGTAAGTAGCCGTTACATCAATAGTTACACCTGCACAAGCGCCACCACAGGCAACTGCAAAGCCGGATAAAGTACCGGTACAGCCGTTGGCATCGGTAGCTACAATAGTATAAGTACCGTTGGGCAGAGCAGAGCCGGTAGAAACACCTATGCCATTGGCAAGGAAAGTGTAAGGACCCGTTCCACCATCGGCAGTTACGGTTAAGTTGCCGCCTTCGCAATCGTAAGAGGCGGTTACTATTATATCTACACCTACACAGATATTGCAGGTGTTGACAAATGTATCAGAGGCTGAACAACCATTAGCATCAGTAGCTTCAATGGTATAGCTGCCATCATTGGGGAACAAATCACCTAAGGCAACCGGAGTGCCATTAGCCGTATAGGTAAAAGGTCCTACACCGGTAGTAGAGGTTACTGCTAAACCGGTAACACAGTCATAAGAAACAGCAATAGCAGTAAGGCTGTTTACTGTAAGAGAAAAAGGTGTAGCATCGGCACAACCGTTATCATCGGCAGCTACAATGCTGTAAGTACCATTTGCCAGCAAAGCACCATTGGTTACGGCATTTCCGTTGGCAGTAAAAGTATAGTTACCCGCACCACCGGAAGCAGATAAACTCAAACCGTTGGTACAGTCATAAGAAGCAGATCCACTAACTGTTACACCGGCGCAAGGGTCAACAACAGCACAACTTGCAGGTGCGGTGAATAACGCACTTTGGGTTAAAGAGCAGCCGGGGTTGGCAGTAAAAGAAGCCGATACGTTTACCGAGTTACCATTAGCGTTCAATCCGGTAAGGGTTACCGTTTGGGGGCTGCCGGTAATGGCAAAGTTTTGACCATTTACAGTAAGCTGACCGCCGGCGGGCGGAGTGCTGTAAGTAACAATAACTTGTTGGGTATAGGTATTGGTAGCTGGGCTACATGCGGTTTGTGTACCGGCGGCAAGGCTGCTGATGGTACAAACGGGCGAACAGTTGGCAGGAGCCGTAAACAAATTATTTACAGTAAGTAAACAACCCGGATTAGTTGAGAAACTTGCCGTTACGTTTACCGGATTACCTGTAGCAGGTAGGTTAGTGAGGGTAACTGTACGGGGGCTGGTGCCGATACCGGTAAATGTTTGGTTGCCCGAACCGGCATTTACTAATAAGTTACCTACTGCCGGCGGGTTGCTGAATGTAATAGTTACTGAAACGCTGTATGTGTTGGTAGCCGGGTTACAAGCAGAGGGCGTGCCGGCAGTAATGCTCGAAATAGTACAAACCAGCGCACAACTGGCAGGAGCGGTAAATAGGTTATTAGCGGTAAAAGTACAAGCGGGGTTAGCAGTAAATGATGCAGTTGCACTAACAGCGCTGCCATTTGCGGTAAGGTTTGTAAGTGTTACCGTTTGAGGGCTGCCGGTGATGGCAAAGTTTTGTCCATTTACACTAAGTTGTCCAGTGGCGGGTGCATTAGTGTATGTTACCGTTACTTGTTGGGTATATGTATTGGTAGCAGGCACACAAGCTGTTTGTGCGCCGGCAGTAATACCACTTATAGTACAAGTTGGAGCACAACTGGCAGGAGCTGTAAACAAGTTATTGGCAGTAAAAGTACAAGCCGGAGAAGCCGTAAACGAAGCCGTAACGTTTACCGATGCGCCGTTGGCAGCTAAACCGCTTAGGATTACCGTTTGGGGGCTGCCGGTAATGGCAAAGTTTTGACCATTTACGCTAAGCTGTCCACCGGCGGGCGGGTTGGCATAAGTAACGGTTACAGCCTGAGTATAGGTATTGGTAGCCGGAACACAAGCCGTTTGCGCGCCTACAGTAATGCCGCTTATAGCACAAGGACCTGCCGGGCAAGCTAATGATACACCCCCAAAAATGTTGGCATTAACTACCTGATACTCATTAAAGTTGTTATCAGAGCCAAAAGTTTGAGCTGCTTCAAAAGTAAGCCCCGAAGGCAAAGCGCTGTTTACGATATTGAAGGTAATGGTACAAAGCGTGGTAGGTGTGCTGCTGAATGTTTGTGTTTGAGCATTAGCAGCACCATTCCAAAACGAGTTAAACTGTGTGTAGGTAGATTGTACTTCAAGACCTGTACCATAGTTACCTGTAAAACCCGGTGCAAAAGTAATTTGCGGGTTGTTGATAGCTGACGGGTTAAAATTTAACCATATATTCCAGTTATCAACCAGATAGTTAGCATTGGAGGTAGCCGTTAGGGTAAAGGTTAGTTGAGGCGTTCCCGAACAATCCACACTTGCATTGGTAACTGCCACATTGAAGCTCTGCGCATAAACGCTTGCAGAGGCAAATAAGGCAAGTACCATGCAATAAAAGGCAATTGTAAAGTTTCTTAATTGCATAATATTGTGATTTTTTAATTACGTTTTTAAAAGAAGCAATAGAGTATAGGCAGATACCTAACTATTGCTGCGGGATGACAGTATTGGAGAATGGGTTATTCAAATTCCAGCGGTTTCTGTCTGATGTGTTTACAGCGCCATCCATGGTAAAGTCAGCACGGTTATATACGTTAGAAGCCGGGTTATTGGCATTCCATTGGTTACGGTCGCTGGTGTTTACAGCATTATCACCGTTAGCGTTACCACCACGCATTACCCATCTTTGATTAGCGCCTGTACCCACGCTTCTTTGCTGTACAAAAGTGTTAGCGCCTAAAGTAATACTTTGGTTACTTGTGCCAAAGTTATAAGCTGTAGCATTGGGCACAGTAACCGTAGTAGCCGATACTGTTGGAATGTGGTTACGATGACGAATTACAAAATGATAATTTCCGGCGGCAATGCCAAATGTTACACCGGTAGTGCTACCGCCGGTGGGGTCTATAATTCTGCCGTCAGACATGAGCATAGCAGCTTTGCGCTCGGCTATAGTCCAAGTAGTACCACTAAGTGTAGCAGCCGAAACCAATACCCAATCAACCATACCGGCAGGAATAGATGCTACCGACTCAGTGCCGGCGTAGTTCCATGGAGCCGTATTATAGGGTTGGGCTAAAGGAATAAGATTAGGATTGAGGTTCGTATTCATAACTCCCGAACCTGTGTTGTAAGGTCCATCTAAGAAGGCGGTTAATTGTACTACTGTACCCACTACCGAACAAGCCGACAAACCACCGCTAAATGCGGGCGTAGTGCCTAATGTATGGCTGTTAGCGGGGTTATTGCTCTGGTCGTTAAAACCGGTATAAGTAGTATTGAAGGAAATGTTGGCAGTAGCGGCAGGGTTTACAATGGTAAAGCAAAACTGCGCTACGTTAGTCCAAGCGCTGTTAGTAACATCGGTGGTTGGAGAACCGGCACCGCTGCCCAATAAGATGTTGAAGTTACCTTCACCTATGTTTCCTTGCTCTAAAAAAGAGAATTGAGGGGTAAAGCCATAACCGCTTCCGGTACCAAAAGCAGCATCACTGCCGGCAGTTTTTACCGGGTTATTTATTGCATTGGAGTTGTATTGGAAAAACGCCGTACCATTGCCAATTTTGAACGGACCGCCGGAGTTGGCGCGAACCTGTAGCGTTACACAGAAAGTAGTAGGCGTACCACCCACACAATTTACGGTAGGATTAGCAAACTGAAGGTTTAAAACGCCTGCATTTGCTTGGTTAAAACCCGCAAGCATGAGAAGCATACAAGCTACCCACACAATTCGATAAGCTGAAATGTACCCAAATTTCATAGCTATAATTTTAAGTTTTATTGATTCAAATTGATTACAGTTTGTCTTTGACTTTCTTAACCGCCTTAACTCCTCCTCTATGACTTAAGAAACGAAATTACAACATTTTGGGTGGGTATGTTACCTTAACCATCTTGTTTTTAACGCTCATTAAAGTCGGTATCTCTTCAAATGACTTACACTTAGCCAAAAAGCGGCTTAAAATTACTTAGTTTGTGGTTATCAGCAACATTTTTTGAACAAAATATTTACACCAACACCACATTCTCTCCTCATTTTAGTGTTTACGCCATTTCTTGGGGGCAAAAATAGTATTTTACCTTTACTCTTTCAGAAAAAAATGCAATTTTCTAAAAAAATGCCGCTCAAATACTATTGCCTAACATAAACACCATTGCCACCTCCGAGGTTTTTTCCGAAATTTTCCCAAATATACAATTTTACCTGCCAAATACACAATCCTACCGCTTAAAAATTGTATTTTTGCCTTGTTTTTACCATTTTAACTTTACTCATGCACCCCACCAGTCTATTTATACAACTAAACAAAGACCGTTTTTTAAACGAACTGCTCGATTTGTTGCGCCTGCCTTCGGTTAGCGCCGATAGCAAATACAAGCCCGATTTGCTAAACACTGCCCAATTTGTAGCAGATAAACTTATTGCCGCCGGCGCTGATAATGTTGAGCTTTGCGAAACAGGAGGAAACCCTATTGTTTATGGCGAAAAAATCATTGACCCTAATCTGCCTACCGTATTGGTTTACGGGCATTACGACGTACAACCCCCCGACCCGCTCAACCTGTGGCACTCTCCGCCCTTTGAGCCGGTAGTTAAAGATGGTAAAATTTTTGCCCGCGGCGCCTGCGATGATAAAGGACAGTTTTACATGCACCTCAAAGCCTTTGAGGCTATGATGCAAACCAACTCTTTACCCTGCAATGTTAAATTTATGATTGAGGGCGAAGAAGAAGTGGGCTCCGAAAACTTAGCCCCCTTTGTTCAAAACAACACCAATAAACTCGCCTGCGATGTTATCCTTGTTTCCGATACCTCTATGATTGCCAACGATGTACCCAGTATTACCACCGGACTGCGCGGGCTGGCTTATATGGAGGTTGAGATTACCGGTCCTAACCGCGATTTGCACTCGGGCACTTTTGGCGGGGCAGTGGCTAATCCTATCAATATCTTGTGCAGCATGATTGCCTCCCTACACGATGAAAACCGACATATTACTATTGCCGGTTTTTATGACGATGTGGCCATCATAAGCCCCAATGAAAGGCAAGCCATGAACCAACGCCCCTTTGACCTTGAAGATTACAAACAATACCTTGATATAAACGATGTACTTGGCGAAAACGGTTACACCACCATTGAACGCATCAGCATACGCCCTACCCTTGATGTAAACGGAATTTGGGGCGGCTATACCGGCGAAGGGGCTAAAACCGTACTACCCTCTAAGGCTTATGCCAAAATATCGATGCGTTTAGTGCCACACCAAAATTCCGAAAAAATAGCCCAACTTTTTACCCAACATTTTATGAGCATAGCCCCGCCATCGGTTAAGGTAAAAGTTACGCCGCTGCATGGGGGCGAAGCTGCCGTTACACCCACCAATTCATTGGGCTACCGTGCTGCTGCCAAAGCTATGGAAGCTACTTTTGGCAAAACACCCATACCCACGCGCGAGGGAGGCAGCATTCCTATTGTTGCCCTGTTTGAAGATGCCCTTAAAGTTAAAACCGTGTTATTGGGTTTTGGCTTGGATACCGATGCCATACACTCTCCCAACGAACATTACGGCTTGTTTAACTACTACAAAGGCATTGAAACCATACCCCACTTTTACCAAGAGTTTACCACCCTCTACCTTGCCGAACATTAGCCACCTTTGAGCGCTTTTAACAATTTGGTTACACTAATATCAGTTTAGCGCCGATAAATGGGCGTATTTTAGAGCCCAAATTACAAACACAATGCAGCGCCCTGTTCCGGAAAGTCCTATTACCCGATGGTTACAAAAACAACACAGCTTTGTGTTTGTGGTATATGCCATAACCGCTGCTTTTGGGGCGTACTTTTGCATGTATGCATTTAGGAAGCCGTTTTCGGTAGCTACGTTTGATGGCATGACATATGCAGGGGTGGATTATAAGATTTGGCTCATTGTGGCACAGGTTATCGGTTACACCTTGTCTAAATTTAGTGGCATCAAGGTTATATCGGAGCTACGAGGCAGCCGGCGGGTTTGGTTACTACTATTGTTTATTGGCATTGCCCACGCCGCTCTACTGCTTTTTGCCCTCACACCCGTACCTTATAATATAGGCTTTCTGTTTTTAAACGGCATACCACTGGGTATGGTTTGGGGCATTGTTTTTTCTTATCTTGAAGGGCGGCAATTTACCGAATTGTTGGGTGCCGGGCTCAGCGCCAGTTTCATTGTGGCATCGGGTGCAGTAAAAACGATGGGTAAATGGGTGATGACAGAATGGGGAGTTTCGCAGTTTTTGATGCCTTTTGTTACCGGGTTGCTCTTTTTACCCCCGATGTTATTGTTTGCCTTTTTGCTTAACCAACTACCCCCGCCCACCCCACAAGACGAAGCGCTGCGCACCCACCGCCAACCTATGTACAGCGCCGAGCGGCATCATTTTTTTAAACTTTTTGCACCCGGCTTTATTTTGTTAGTGGGTTTTTATATTTTGCTCACCGCTTTTAGAGATTTTAGAGACAATTTTGCCGCCGAGCTCTGGACAGCCCTTGGTTACGGCAATGCGCCCTATATTTTTACCGCCTCCGAAATACCCATAGCCATTGCGGTTTTGATTATTTTAGGCGCTACCATGCTCATCAAAAACAATATGCATGCGTTAATCACCTACCACTTTCTTATAGGTGGCGGCGCAGCGCTGGTAGGCATTAGTACATGGTTGTATCAGGTGGGCATACTGCATCCGGCAGCATGGATGGTGCTTACCGGTTTTGGTTTATATGTGGGCTATGTACCGTTTGGCTGCGTATTGTTCGACCGGCTGATAGCTGCGTTTAAATACACCGGCACATCGGGTTTTATGATTTACGTTGCCGATGCTTTTGGATATTTAGGCAGTGTGGGCGTGTTATTGTATAAAAATTTCGGGCAGCCGCAGTTGAGCTGGTTACAGTTTTTTATTGCATCGGGTTATGTGTTATCGGCAGTAGGGGTGGTTGCCATGTTGGTTTCTGTGTGGTTTTTTTATGGTAAACACCTCAAAACCACTTCCCTGATAGGCAAAAATGGTGAATTGTAATTAGCTCTTAATAATTACCCGATATTCCGCTCTGCAATTTTTTTTCCTATGTCCAATAGCTAATCCCTAATAACCTACTCCTAAGTTCAATAGGCGTACAACTCTCAATTTTATATCCCACTTTCCGCACCCCCATTGGCGTTTTGAATAATTAACCCAATATCGGGCTACCGGCAGTTGATACCTGCATAGCGTTATGTTAAGTACCAAAAAGGAAGCCTATCAATAGTACCCGATGTTG
>DDVC01000243.1 GCA_002345145.1 Bacteroidetes bacterium UBA2322 | reverse complement strand
TTTTTGCTGAAAACAGGGGTGAATAACTCATTTTATACATCAAACCGAGGCTGCACCCCCTGCCAATTTTACCGTTTATGCCGTAATACAACCCTAACTAAACTGCTCTTGAAAACCAACACAACCTTAAACTAAACAGCGCTGCGTAAATTGGTAAAAAAATGTGCAAGCTAATAATCTTTTGGCAAAGGAAAAATGTTTACTTTTGTATGATAAATAAAGCGTTTGGCGTACATTACAAGAAGAATTGTGTGTAAGGATTTAAGCACAGGTAAATTCAAGTTTTGCCCATGAGTAACCTTTTTGGACATTTATTTGCTGTGCTTTAACCATAGAAAAGAACAATAGTCTAAACTGTAAAACAAAAGTAAAGGCTTCACAAATAATAAAATCGGGTTTCACAGAAATGAAAACACTTTTTCGCACTATATTTTGCAGTATAGCAATTTTACTGCTGTTTTTGTTGGCTGTAGTACAAGTATCGGCACAAGACAATGCTTTGCGGCAAGCAAATGAGGCATTTAATCGGTTTGAATACCGCAATGCAATAGATTTGTATATTGATGTATTGAAAAAAGACCGAAATAACCCCATTGCATTGGAAAATATAGCAGAATGTTACCGATTAACCGGTGATACACGGAGGGCTGAGTCGGCATATAAAAAAGCGGCGAGCGCTAACTCCGGTAAAACGTTGTTGTTTTTTCGTTATGGTCAAATGCTGATGGCAAACCAGAAGTATGAAGAAGCCCAAAAAGTATTTG
Organism: Bacteroidetes bacterium UBA2322; assembly: GCA_002345145.1. Classification (GTDB taxonomy): domain Bacteria; phylum Bacteroidota; class Bacteroidia; order Chitinophagales; family UBA2359; genus UBA2359. The sequence goes on along the minus strand of DDVC01000243.1, from coordinate 27,716 downwards.
AGCATTACAAAAAATTAGAACCAACCGATAACAGGGGATATGTTTTTGCAGAATCCTGCAAGAATATAGATGTTTTGCTCCGAGATTCATCGGGTTATCAAATTAAGATATTGCCATTCAATACCAACTATTCTGAGTTTTCGCCTACATTATATGAAAACGGAGTAGTGTTTGCTTCCAGTCGTCCTGGTTCATTATTAGAACAGAAAGACGGTTGGACGGGAGAAGCCTATTTAGACCTTTACTATACCCAAAAAGATGCCGATAAATGGAACGAACCGATAGTGTTGCCCGGCAAACCCAGCATATCGGCTCATGAGGGTCCGGCGGTATTTAACCGATACGGCACACTGATGTACTTTACCCGAAGTGCAACCAAAGCAGAAATGAAAAAAACCGGAACCGCAACACTCAAAATTTTTCAGGCAAAAAGAGGCAGCGCCGGTTGGACAGATATTGAGGCGCTTCCATTTAACAGGGAGGGTTACTCAATGGGACAACCTGCCCTTTCGCCCAATGGTAAAACCCTATACTTTATTGCCGATTTGCCCGGTGGCATGGGAGGTAAAGACCTTTACTTCAGTAAACTGGTAAACGGAAAATGGACAGAACCACAAAACATGGGAGAAAGCATTAATACCCGAGGCGATGAAATGTTTCCGACAGTACAGAGCGATGGCACTTTGTATTACTCTTCCGATGGTTTAGGTGGGTTAGGAGGGTTGGATATTTACAGGGTAAATATAGCTGCAAATGGAGGATATATGGTAGAAAATGTTGGATATCCCATCAATAGTTCAAAAGATGATTTTGGGCTGATTTATTTAGCCGATTACAGAACTGCTTACCTATCCTCTAACCGCTACAATGGTAGAGGAGATGATATTCTGGAGGTTGTTATTAACCCGCTTAGAGCCGGTAAACTCGTTAAAGAACAACCTTTGCTCATAGACGATTTTGAAACAGGTGATCAATTGAATGAAGTGCCTGCCAGAGAAGTTAGGCAAAACGACACTGCTGTATCAACAACCGATATCTATAAAGAGGAAAAAGTGGTTGAGGACTCCCCCCTAAAGGATAAGCTGCCTACTATTAGTGATGGTAAAGCGGTTAGTATAGCTTTGAAGGGCAGGTTGCTGGATAAAAATACTGCATTACCCATTAACAATCAAACGGTAGAGCTTTTAGACCAAACCAGTGGACAAAGCTATCAGTTTACTACTAACCATGATGGTACTTTTACTTTCATTGTTCCTAAAAACAATGTTCATAAGTTAAGGTCGTTTACACCCAATGGAGAAGAAGCGCAGGTTTTATCGCTTAATTATATCAATACATCAATTAATGACCTGCCTGCCGAAATTGTTCTTTTTGGTGAGTTGCCGGTAGCGCCACAAGTGTTTGAAGAGCATCATGATTCAGTACCACAACCACTCACGCATTTAGGAAAAGGTGGTATCTATGGTATGGATATAGTAAAAGAAACTGCCAATAACACTCCGGTTGCCGTGTCTAATCCCGATAATCTGCCTATTAGTATGCCCACCTTAACGTTTAAGGTGCAGGTTAGCGCATTTAAATCCCATAGGTCTAAAATTAACTACAGTTTTTTCGATAAACTGCCTATTCCGTATGTAAAAGAAACAACAGATGCCATAAGGTTTACATCGGGCAATTTTACCACGCTTGCCGAAGCAGAAGCCTATTGCAACCAACTACGCGCTATTCCATCTTACAATGATGCGTTTGTGGTGGTATATATAAATGGAAAACGCTCATCAAAGAATCTTGATGAATTAGTGCAGGAGTACAAGCTGCGCTCAATTGAGCCAAACCGATAACTATATTAAAACTGTTAAATCACTTCTGCTACTACAAAAACACTGCCGCCAACAAATACCAAATCATTGGGTTTTGCATTTTGGGTTGCCATTTGCAGCGCTTCTTGCACCGATCCATAACAGTTGCCTATTAAGTTAAAGGTGGCTGCCTGCTCTTTAAGGGTTGGGGCAGGCAGCCCTCTTGGTACGTTTGCTTTGCAAAAATAGTAAGTGGCGTGGGTTGGAAGCAGGGGTAAAATGCGGTTTAGGTCTTTATCGTTTACCACCCCCAAAACGATGTGCAGATGCTTATGGGGTATTTGTGCCAGTTGTTGGGTGGCATATCGGATACCGCTTTCATTATGGGCGCTATCGGCAATAATTAGGGGATTTTTGTCTTGTAAAACCTGCCAGCGACCAATGAGCCGGGTAAGGGTTTTTACCTTGCCCAGGGCTTTTCGCACAATTGTACGGTTAATTTTTAAACCCAACTGCGGCAGTAACTCAGTAGCCTGAATGGTGGTGAGCAGGTTGTGCAGTTGGTAATTGCCGGCAAGGTCAGATTGTAATTGGGTAAAAATAGGTTGGTTGTCAGGGCGACCATAAACATTAACCATTGTTTGAATAGGGGAGAGGGTAATGGGCTCAAGGTATAGGTGGGCTTGGGCAAAATACAGCGGCGAGTTGGTTTGAGCGGCTTTATTGGTAAAAATCGGCTCGGTTTCGGGGTGGGTTTCGCCAATGACAGCCGGCACATTGGGTTTAATGATACCTGCTTTTTCAGCGGCAATTTGGGCAAGTGTATCGCCCAGCACATTCATGTGGTCATAGCTTATATTGGTAATAACCGATAAAAGCGGGGTAATGATATTGGTAGAATCTAACCTACCACCCAAGCCGGTTTCTATAACGGCAATGTCCACCTTTTGCTGAGCAAAGTACCAAAACGCCATAGCAACGGTCATTTCAAAAAACGACGGCTCAATTTGCTCAAAATGGTATTTATACGCTTTTACAAAGTGGGTTACGGCTTTTTTGGTAATATAACGTCCATTAATTTTGATGCGTTCTCTAAAATCGCGATAGTGGGGCGATATATACAAACCTGTTTTGTAGCCTGCCTGTTGCAATACTGCTGCCAAGGCATGAGATACTGACCCCTTGCCATTGGTGCCGGCAATATGTATGGTAGGAAAGCTGAGTTGCGGATTATCTAAAACCTCACAGAGCCGGGTTATATTGGTGAGGTCTTTTTTGTAAGCGCTTATACCTACCCGTTGGTACATGGGCAGTTGGCTGAAAAGGTATTCCAGCGTTTGGGCGTAATTCATAGGGCATTTATTGCGGGGTAAGTTCCAATTGCAATTGAGTAGTGGTATTGTTTTTTTCGTAGGTATAAAATACAGTAACCACTCCGTTTGCCGAATTGCGCTGCCCTATGCTCACACTTTTAACCAACTCATTATTGGGGAAAACCAATTGCACCGGTAAGGCAAACGTATTAGATTGGTAAACCACCGCATAAACATCTTTCAGTTCAATGGGATTTGAGCCTGTGGTATTAACCAAAAGATGGCTGAAATACATTTTGGTAACATCATCGGGGTGTTTGGTAATGGTGCAGGTGTAAGTAGTTGTACTGCTTCCGTCTGTATAAATGCTTCGGGCATTGTAGGTACCAATGTATTTTTCCCTAATTTCAATTTGGCACTCAGACCCCTCCCAGCCCGGATTGCATACGCACTGTGGTTGCAGGGTAGTTGTGAGTTGGCAAGAGGCATTAGTAGGGCAAGAAAAATTGAAGCAGGGGTCGGGCAGTTCGCAAAATTGACCTATAAAACCGGGCGGGCAGCTACAAGTACAGGAAAAAGTAGCAGGGGCATTAACCGGTGTGCCGCCGTTTTCACATTCAACACCCAAACAATAATTCTGCGTTTCGCAAAACTCGCCGGTAAATTCGGGAGGGCAAATGCAGAGGCATTTGGTAGTATCATCGGGAGCTATTTCTTTTGCGCCATTGTTTTGGCAGGTAATTAGCAGGCAGGGGTCATAAAACTCGCAAAAACTGCCATACCAACCGGGGTCGCACTGGCATTGCGGTTCAAAATCTTTCCCTATAACGCAGCCACCGTGCGCGCCGCAGTCTATGTTTTCGCAGGGTTTGTCGTTGCGGCAGGAGGAGGTTAGGACTAAAAGTAAGATTAAAATGCCTCCTAAAGGCAGTTTTATATTTTTTGATGAGATTTTCATTTGTTCACTTAGCACTTTAAATAAGTTAGAGCAAAATTATGACGCATAAAATTTATTAAAACTCCAATTGCATTCTGTGCAGTAGTAGTCTATTATTAGCCAAATTTATATAATCGGGGCTGGTATCATAGCCTACAAATTTGCGTTGAGATTTTAAGGCTGAAACTGCTGTAGTGCCACTTCCCATAAAAGGGTCAAGTATTATATCATCTTTGAAAGAGTAGAGTTGAATTAATCTAAAAGGTAATTCTTCGGGGAATGGTGCCGGATGTCCTATTTTTTTAGCGCTTTCCGGATTCATTGTCCAAATACTCTTAGTCCATTCTATAAACTGTTCTTTTGTTATTGTATTTTCTCGTGTCCCCTTTTCTCGCTTGTAATCTCCTTTAGAAAAAATCAGTATGTACTCGTGTGTATCTCTAAGAGTCGGATTACTTGCCGATTGCCAACTGCCCCAAGCTGTTGATACGCCTGCGCCGGCTCCTTTGTTCCAAATAATTTCACCTCTCATATTAAACCCAATTTCAATCATCATAGAAGAGATAAAATCGCTTAGTGGTATATAAGGTTTTCTGCCTATGTTGGCAACATTAATGCAAGCCCTTCCGCCATTTACTAAAACTCTGTAGGTTTCGGTAAACACATTTTGAAGTAATTGAAGATATTCGTCGAGCGACAAATCATTATCATACTCTTTTGATACATTGTATGGGGGCGATGTAATCATCAGATGCAATGAATTATCCGGTATATCCGACATGTTTTCAGAGCTGCCATGAATAATTGTGTTTTCAAGGTCTGCCGGAAAAGGGTTATCTTTTAAGGGCATATTATTGCCTTTATTGTCCAAATTTGCATATAATTTGGATTTGTAAAATTTTTCAGAATTATGGTTAATTCTTCCACTTGACCCAAATGAGCTAGTTTCTGTACCGTTTTTCATAAAATTTGTTTAGTCTTTTTGCCAAAGTTCCACCCATCGGTCAAATGGGGTAAAATGTTGTGTTTCTTTTTTCCATTCAATGCTCAAATGGATTGTATTAGGATGTTCCAGAACCATTTTTAGCGCGTTACCGGTCATTTCTACTCCGCGAGGATTAGTGCCCTGTTTTGGTAGTTTTATATAGGATTCATTTCCTATTTTTTTCAATACCGATTGTTGTACTTCTTTTGGAATATAATAAAGTCCTCCGGTATTATCCCACCAGATATGCACTAAAAGTATATCACACGTTGGTTGGTAGTTTTTACTAAATGCTAAGGATTTTTGTGCATCAACAGTCCAAATCAACTTTACACCGCTCGCATGTTTTCCACTAACAGTTTTTATTGATATAGGTTTATCGCACAAAATTACATCAACTTCAGGTTCTGTAATAGGAATGTCTGTTTTTACTTTTTCAAAGCCAAACTTAAAAATTAGTAATGATGTAATTATTTTTTCTCGCACACTTCCCACTTCCATACCAATTTTTCCTGCCCTTGAGCTTTCTATTTCAGCTATTCGGAAAAACTGAGGAAGTTTATGCCGAATCTTTTCAACCAATTTGCTATCTGCAAAAAGTTCGTGGATTTCGTTTGCCATCTGGGTTTGGTTTAATGTAGTTCAGATTATAACTCTTGCCTGCTGAGGAAATTGGGATAAAATAAGTTCAATACAATTGAGTGGCAAAAAAGCTACTACTGTTTTAAAAATTTACCAATACCCTGTGGTTCCATTTGTTGGTTATACAAGTGCAGTACATACATACCGGCAGGCAAATGAGCGGTTGATACAGCTTGGTTGTGTAAATAACCGGTAAATACCTGTTTGCCCAGCAGGTCAAATACTTGTATGTATGGAGCTGAAGTTTGGTTTTGCAGGTTATGGGGCAGCTCCATGTAGAGCATATCGGTAGTAGGATTGGGGTAGAGCAGTAAATTAGTGATACCCGGCGCTGTATTGGGCTGAATGCCCACATTGAGGTTGCCTTGTGGCAGGGCAGCGCCAACTACCGGACGGAGCATGAGCGAGCCGGCATAAATAGACCCTAACCATTGACCGCTGGAGTTGTAAAAGAGTTTACCCGATGCGTTGGTGTTTCGGTCGTACCCAATATTGAGCTGGTTTTCAAAACGTTGTTCTATGCCCACATAAATGGTATCAGCAATGGCTAAGGGTGTTTGAAGGCGGTAAGTCCAAAAACCGTTTATTTGGTTTAGGTATCGGGGCATATTAATGGCATCTTCCTGATAAATCAGCTCATCGGGAATGGGCGTTTCAAGAGGTAAACCGGTTTCAGTATCAACATTCAGTTTTTTCCATACCCTTATTTTGAACTCGTGGTTAAAAACATTGGAGTTCATATTAATGAAGTTTATTTGAAGGGCTCTCAGGGTATCGGGGTGGTTAAGAACAAACTGGTAAGCCAATTGTGCGCCTGTGCCGTAAAGTCCGTAGGCTCTTTCGGCGGTGCCGTCGTCGTGGGCAAAGTAGTTGGCAAACTGTTGGTATTGGTAAATGGTATCGTTGTTAAAGTTTAGCTCTAAGCTGCCTGCCGATACGCTCAAGTTCCATCTGTTTTCTAAGATAATGGTGTCTTCGCCGTTAAACACTGCGCTGTTATTGGTTAGGCTTTGGGCTATATCGTCTTTAATAAATACAGCCTGCGAGGTTACAATGCCCTGAATAGAGCCCAATACATCGGCAGTACCGGCTTCGTAGTTGTATAACTGGGTTTGCGAACAAACATCTCGTAAGGTATGGGTAAGAGTTCGGTTGGCAAGACCTATATCGTTGTTTCTGATTTTTATGGGAACACCGGCAGCCGAAGCTAACTCCTTATCCATGTAAGGATAAAAATGCGACCACGGCATAGCCTGATAATAGTTGAGCATGGGAGGAGCTTGGTAAATAAATGCCACATCTTGGAGCTGGGGGTAGTTGGCGGGCAAATCGGTGCTTGCCTGTACATAATCTATGTTCCAGTGGTCATTATTGCCCGATACTGTGGCGCGGTTTCTGAATCGGAACCGAAAACCGTTGAAAAAGACATCGGGATTACCTATTTTAACCACTGCTGCTGCAAAATCGGGTGTTTGGCTGGCGGTAAAGCCGTCTATCCCCCATTGTGGCACCCAGGTGGTATCTTGCACCTGCACGGTAAAGTTTTGGATGATAGGAAAAATGGTATCGTTTACGTAGGTAAGCGTAGCAGATGGGTTGGTAAAATCGAGGTAAATGGCGTTGCCGGCTTGGTCTATGTAAAAAACGTGTGTAGAGGGGTGGTAAGAAATCATGTTTGCAGTTGGAACGGTAATGTCTATGTCAATTTCAATGCCGGAATTGTTGGCATCGTCATCATATTTAACATGGAACCCTGTTCCTGAAGTGGTAACGCTGAACATGCTGTCGCGCACACGGGGCACGTAGGCTTCAAACACTAAACTGTCGCCTATATTAGGAAAATCGCCAAAACCTTCGGCTTGGTAAAAAAAGCGGAAAAAAACGGTGTCGCCCACACCAAGCCCCAAATCGCCAAGGCAAATTGGGCGAGAGGTAAGCACATCACCAATGCCGTCTATAAGGGCGCTTCCCGAAGGCACGGGTATATAGGGGTTGCCAAATTGGTTGAGTCCGTCTAAGGTAGCCACACCTATGCTGGGCGGGTTTATGGCGTAGGTGTCGTTAATAAGGGCTCGGTCATCAATCCATACAGTGCGGTCGGGATATACAAGCGAGGTAGAAAAATCTTCGGTAAAGGGCAGTGAGATGGTGGGTTCTTCAAAAATTTCCATTATATAATAAGAGTAGCATTTTTCGCCCTGTTTATTGCTGCGCAGGTAATATAATCCGGATGGCAGGTTGGAGGCTAAAACGCCATCGGTTACGTAGTTATGTACTAAATCGTCGTTCATATTATACAACCGGTAATTGATACTCACATCAGTAACAAATATCTTACGTATGCTGCCTAATGAGTTGCAAAATACATTTTTTTTAATTGCTTCCCAGTTTTGCCGTTGAATGGGGGCAATGTTGATGTCGTCTAACTCAAAACGAAGGGTTTGGTTATTGCCTATGTTATCGGATAGGGAGAGGAAGTAAGGACCCGATGGAAGATTGCTGAAAGTGAAAGATGTTGCATCGGTAATGCCCGATGTTTGGTTAATACCTATGGGCGAGGTGAGTGTGTAGGTAAATGGGGGCGCACCGTTTTCAATAGTAACGGTTATGCTGCCGTCATCTTCTAAGCAGGCGCTTGGTTGGGTAAAAGCCGTTACCATGGGGTTAAAGGGTAAAGTACCTTGGCAAGTTTTATCAAAATTGCGTTTGAACCCTTTTTCCGCTTGGTTTGAGTTGCCGGGTTTTAGATTGGTGTGGCGTTTAATTGGCAGAAGTAATTCCTGTGCCGATAAGCTAAAAGCTGATAGGGTGAGCAGTAGTACGCAAAAAGTGTATAAGCCCAAACGATATATTAGTAACATAAATTTACCTTGTTAAATAGCTGAAATAATGGTGAACACCGTAAATAACCCCTAATGCCTGTATTTTATTGCCATTGGGCGTTTTTTTGGGGTAATGACAGTATTAGTTGTTATTTTGGGGTGGGTTTGTGGGTAGTTGTGGTAGGGTTTGAGTGGTATTGGTATCCATTAAAACACGCAGGGCTTGGCTTTCGGGATTTTCGCGCAGAAAAATATCTACCGGTTCGCCAACGCTGATAAGCCGGTCGCCATCAGGACCGGGGTCTGGGCTTTGGCGCACCACCAATGCGTTTTCCATGTCTAAAATGTTTTCTTCTTTGGTAATGAGCCCTACGTTTAGGTAGTGTCCTTTTAGTATCAGTTTAGCCTGCAAAAAGGTAAGCCCAACTATATTAGGAACAACAATGCGGGTACTGCCTAAACCATCGCCTAAAACAAGGTCAATGGCAGAGCCTTTGGGAATTCTATCGCCGGGTTTTACACTTACGTTGTTTCTTTTAATTTCCAGTACCACATTTTTTGCCAAATCGGGCACTCTTATCTGCTGCCCAATTCGCAAACCTGCCAGCTCCAGTTGTACGGTTGCGCTTCGGAGCGATGATTCAATGATATTGGGTATGGGAACTAACGGCGGATTAGTGGCATTAACGGTGAGGTAAATGCGGCGGTTTTCTTTAACCTTAGCGCCCGGTTTGGGGCTTTGTTCTATGATGCCGGTGGGGGGTAATTCTTGCTGATAGGCAGAGTCAAGTACGGTATAGCGGAGGTTTAGGCTCTTAAGGCGCTGTTCGGCTTGTTCAATGGTGAGCTTGCGCAAATCGGGCACGGTTATACTCTCGCCATGATGGGTGTATAAATTAAGACTTAAAAAGGCAACGCCTACCAACAATAAAGTAACCAGCGTCATCAAACCAAGATTTCGCCAAAAAAAACGTGATAACAGGAACTGTGAAAAGGTGGTCATGCGGGTTTAAATAATGTCGGAACAGAAAAATACGAAATGTATATGAAGGGGCAAGGTGCAAGAGGTGGTAAATTGTAAGAAACCGATAATTATCTGAGGTGGCTAATTGGGTCTGTTGTATTAACCCCGATATAGGGACTTGCAAAATTGAGCTAAAAACGGCAAAAACCGGCAATTTATGCTACAAAAAACAGCCATTTAGTCTGTAAAGTTGGTGAAATGGGTGTTTTGCGCCATTAAATTGGGGAGTGAATAACCGCTTCGGGTTGGTTAGAAAGTTGCTGCCGTTTCATACCATATTGTAAGATATGGTCAATGAAATCGTAGGGAGTATAACCACTGAGGGCGCATTGGTGAAAAATACAAGTAGCAGGGGTCATACCGGGCAGTGAGTTCACTTCTATAACAAAGGTTTCAATGTGGTTATCGGGATAAATTTTTACAAAGGCATCGGTTCGGGCATAACCCTCAATTTTAAGAATTTGGGCTACTTTTTGAAGGTCGGCTTTTACCTTTTCTGCTATTAGCTGACGTTCTTGGGGGTTTGGGCTGTATCGGGCGGGGGTAATGTTTTGGCCTTCGCCTGCAAGGAATTTTTCTTCTAACGACAGCACCTCATCGCCGGCTAAGGTTTCGCTGGGTTCAAACATTTGGTAGGTTACGTTGCCGGTTGGGGTAAGGTGGGTAAGTAAGCCTCCGGTAATTTCCATAAACCTTAGGGCATTACCTTTTTCAACCAAGGTTTCTAATAGGCAGGCTTGTTTAGCAGGAAACTCCTCTTTAGGTTTTAACTCTAATATGGCTTGATTTTCGGGGGTTACAGGTGCGTCATATTGCCTAAAAATGGTTTGTAGGTAAGCGTTGAGTTGGCTTTGGTTTTTAATTTTTTTTACTGCCGAGCTGCAACCGTCGTCGTGGGGTTTGGCAATGAGGGGGTAGTCAAAAAGTGTTTCTATGTGGGTTATGGCTGCGTGTGGGCTTTTCTCCCAATCGGTTTTTTGCAGCAGCAGTTGCTGGGTAACGTGTATGCCGTGTTGTTTCAGCAATTGCAGGGTGGTGTATTTGTTTATGGTAATGCGCGAGGCGGCAATGCTTGAGCCATTGTAGGGTATATGGTATTGTTCTAAGTGGGTTTGCAGGTTGCCGTCTTCGCCGGGTCTTCCGTGCAGGGCTATAAAAACAACGTTCACCATTTGAGCAAGTTGCTCAATAGAGAGGTGGCGGGGTTCGTTTATATTGTTAAAACTGTATTTACCGGCAATGTGGGTGGCACGTTTTTTTACTGCCTGCGTAATAGGGTGATGGGCAAAGTGTTTGATTTTTTCGGCTATATCATCGGCATTGTCTTTTAGCAATATGTTAATAGGAATTTGGTATAGTTCAAACTGTTGGTCGTTTCCGGTAAGAAAAATAGGAATGGGGTTATATTTACCAGATGAGGCTAATTTTTCATATACATTGCGTCCGCTTTCTACTGATATATGTCTTTCGGAGGAGTACCCGCCCAAAATTACGCCAACGTTTATTTTGTGTGAGGGCTGTGTTTTAAGTTGATGCAGGTTATGGTCTAAACTGTGTGCAAGGTTTATGGTTGCGGGCAGGAGATTGCTGTGGTTAATGCGTTCCTGAATGGAGTTTCGTATAATATAGGTTAGAAATTGCGAAGGGTTTAACCCTATTTCGGCGGCTTGGTGGAAAAAAAACGAAGAGGGCAACATGCCCGATGTAGTATTGGGGTCATTTAAGTAAATAACATCATCGGGGGTAATAAAGCCGTCTATACGGGCGTAGGTATGAAACTTGAAGTAGGTAAAAAGTTGTTCGCATTCTTGTTGTATGGCTTCAATTTGGTCGGTAGGCAGGTTAATGGGTGTAACCTTACTGGCTAAACCGGCCAAGTACTTAGAGCGGTAATCAAACAGTTCTTTACCTTTTCTTATTTCGGTAGGTGGCAGCGCTATGGGTTCATTGTTTTCGCCTTTAATTACTATACAAGAAAATTCTTTACCACTCAAAAAGCCTTCCAGCAGCACTTCATGTTCACGGTCAAATGCTTCCAGCAGCAGGGTGGGGGCGCTTTGGGGGGTGGCGGCAAGGTTTTGTAGTAGGTCAAAAAGCGTATCGGGGTGGTAGCAAATTTGGTTTAGCGGCTGCACCACCAGCGGAAGCCCAATGCCGGTGCGAATATCGGTCAGTTCTCTGATGAATTTTAACCGAGCTTCATGGTTAAGGTCAGTCCATTGTTGAATGGTAAGCTCTTTTACAAAAAAAGCATGGTTAACGGCATGTTTAAAAGCGCTAAAATCGGGCTTGTTTAGTATGGCAGCGCCTATTGATGAGCCTTGGTTGGCAGGTTTAATCACCACCGGAAATCCTACAGCTAATTGGGTATTTTCAAAAATTTGTTGTTGCTGTTGTAGGGAGGCGTTTAGCCAACTGCTGCGCTGTAAGGTTAGGAAAGCAGGCGTATTAAAACCGGCTTGCTGCATTACCTTACGCTGAAAGGCTTTATCCATGCCAATGGCAGAAGGTAAAATGCCCGATGCGGTGTAAGGAATACCAAGGTATTGGAGCAAACCTTGAATACTGCCGTCTTCGCCATAAATGCCATGCAGGGTAAGAAAGGCAAAGTCAATTAATTGGGGTAAATCGGAGGGTACAATGCGCTTGCCTATGTGGGCAATAAGGGCATCTTGTTCTGCAAGGGTTAAATTGCCCAGCGATTCGGCATACACTTGAAAGCCGTAAACCGAATTGGTAAAAACCGACTCGGCAGGCGGGTAAAAATCTCTGATACTTCCTTTGTATATAAAATGCCAGTCTAACAGCACAAAATTCCCCCAGCTATCTACAAATATAGGAACAGCCTCAAACAGCGTTTTGTCTAAATTATCATAAACAGTTCTGCCGCCCGCAAAAGAAATTTCGCGCTCCCTTGACCTTCCACCAAAAAAAATACCTACTTTTACCGCCATAATGGGTGCAAAAATACGCTTTTTATTTTCGTTCCCATAGTTTCTGGCACTTTCATAGTAATATCTTAGGCTACTCCAATATATGCCTACTTGTTTTGATTACTAAATTCATAAAATGACACATCAGGATTTACATTTTACAAAAAATTTAAAGCACGATTTTCCGGCAGCCATTGTTGTGTTTTTAGTTGCTCTGCCTTTATGTTTAGGTATTGCTTTGGCATCGGGTGCGCCGTTGTTTTCCGGCATTATTTCAGGAGTTGTTGGGGGCATAGTTATTGGGTTAATCAGCCGTTCGGAGCTAAGTGTAAGCGGTCCGGCTGCCGGTTTGGCGGTTATTGTTTTAGGCGCAATACAGCAATTACCCAGTTTTGAGGTGTTTTTACTGGCAGTATTATTGGCAGGTGTACTCCAGATTGGTATGGGTTTTTTGCGCGCCGGCATGTTGGGCGATTTTATCCCTTCGGCAGTTATAAAAGGTATGCTTGCTGCCATAGGACTTATTTTAATACTTAAACAAATACCACATGCTTTTGGCTTTGATGTGGACTTTGAGGGCGATGAAGCCTTTCAACAAAAAGACGGCGGCAACACATTTAGTACCATTTTAGGTATTTTAAAAGGTAATTACAGCGCCGGAGCTGTGGTAATATCTTTAGTATCTTTAATTTTTTTGTTTGCATGGGATAGCCCAAAGTGGAAAAAACCCGATTGGATGCGCTTAGTGCCGGCACCGCTGCTGGTGGTGTTTTTTGGTATAGTGTCCAATCAGTTGTTTGATTTGTACTTGCCCTATTTGGCTATTAGTAAAGAACACATGGTAAATGTACCTGTTGCTGAGTCAATAGGCAGTTTTTTTACGCAGTTTACCCTCCCCGATTTTAGTTACATTTTCCATAAAGACGTATGGATAATTGCAGGCACTCTTGCGGCAGTGGCAAGTATTGAAACACTCTTGTGTATAGAAGCTATTGATAAGTTAGACCCTTTTAAAAGAACTTCGCCCACCAACAGGGAGTTGATAGCGCAGGGTGTAGGTAATGTTGCCTGCGGTTTAATAGGCGGCATTCCTGTTACCTCCGTTATTGTGCGCAGTTCGGCAAACGTAACATCGGGCGGGCGTACGCGCATGGCAACTATATTGCACGGCATTTTGCTATTGGTAAGTGTTATTGCTATTCCGGGCATACTCAATATGATACCCCTTTCAGCACTGGCTGCTATTTTAATATCGGTAGGTTATAAGCTAACCAAACCCGAAATTTTTATCAAAAAATATAAAAAAGGCTGGGCACACCTAATACCCTTTGTGGTAACAGTACTGGCTATTTTGTTTACCGATTTATTAGTAGGGGTTTTGGTAGGTTTAGTGGTAGGAGCATTTTTTATAGTTAAAAGCAATTACCATGCCTCCTATCTGCTCATAGAAGAAGAGGGTAAATTTTTAGTGCGCATTTACAAAGACCTGTCGTTTATTCATAAATACGAACTTAAAAAAGTACTCAACAACATACCCGATAACAGTGAAGTGTTGTTAGACCTTACCAAAATTGAATTTGTGGATATGGACAACGCCGAAATTATAACCGATTTTATCCAGTCGGCAAAATACCGAAACCTTACGGTAACGGTAAAAAATTCCACCAATGCCAAAGTTAATCACGCCATAAACACAATACTAAGTTATGAATAGTTATGAAGTTCTTTTGTTAGAAAACAAAGCGTGGGCACAGGAAATGAAACTGCGCGACCCCGATTATTTTGAAAGGTTGGTGAAGGTGCAAAAACCCAAATTCCTTTGGATTGGCTGCTCTGATAGCCGTGTGCCGCCCGACCAGATTACCCAAACCCAGCCGGGTGAGATTTTTATTCACCGCAACATTGCCAACTTAGTAGTGCATACCGACCTTAACATGCTCAGCGTATTGCAGTACGCAGTAGAAGTGCTGCAAGTAGAACATATTATAGTTTGTGGGCATTATGGCTGCGGTGGTGTTAAGGCAGCCCTTACCCGTCATTCTTACGGCATTATTAATAAGTGGCTTCGCAACATCAAAGATGTTTACCGCTTCCACCAGCCCGAAATTGATGCCCTAAGCTCTGAGGAAGATAGGCTCAATAAGCTCATTGAGTTTAACATTCAGGAGCAGGTAATGAACCTTGCCAAAACCTCTATTGTGCAACACGCATGGCATACCTATAACCGCCCGCACCTGCACGGATGGGTATATGACCTGCACGACGGCATCATTAAACCCCTGTGCGATATTGCACCAAATTCGCACCTCGACCATGAAATTTATGAGTACGACGATGTGTAACAATGCCCAATAAATGCCAAGTATTACCCGATGAACCCACTTTATCTGGTTTGCTGTTTATGTTTTTTTACCATTGCATTTATGCTGCACACTACCCAAGGTATTGTACTTAAAACCTTTAAATACTCCGAAACGAGTGTAATAGCTAAGGTTTATACCCAAAAATTGGGGCTGCAATCTTATATTATTAACGGCGTACACACGCCTAAAGCTAAGTACAAACCAGCTTTGCTTCAACCACTAAGCCTGCTAGATATGGTGGTTTATGCCCGAGAACACAAAGAAATACAACATGTAAAAGAAATTGCCCCTGCCGGTATGTTGGTATCGATACCACATCATGTGGTAAAAAGCGCCATAGCCCTTTTTATTGCCGAAATACTCTATAAAACCCTAAAAGAAGAAACCGGTAATGCGGAGCAGTTTGATTTTTTGCAAAATACTATCTTGTTTTTAGACCAATGTACGTCCAATCAGGTAGTGGCTAATTTACACTTGTGGTTTTTAGTGCATTTTACCGCTTACCTTGGCTTCTTTCCACAGCAAAATTTTTTTTATACCGACCGAAACATATTTGACCTTCGGGAGGGTTTGTTTGTACATCGGTTGCCCACTCACCCATACTCACTAACATTGCCCCACAGTTACACCCTCTCCCAACTGCTAAAAATGCCTATTGATCAGATTGACCTGATTAAATTAGATAAAAAACAACGGCACGAACTTTTAGGCGCTATGGTGAATTATTACCAACTTCATGTAGCGGGCTTTAGCGAGGTAAAATCTGTTCAGGTGCTAAACGATGTGTTTGCATAAGGGCATATACCCGCATAAGTTTTCTCTATTTACTACTTACTGCCTAATTATGGTAAAACATTTGTTTCCTTACGGCGCCACCGGTTATTTTTCGGGGTTAATGCTCCATTATCTGCAAGATGATGAAAAAGTACGCCCACTTTATAAGTACCCGTTTAACGCAGACGCTTTTGAGCAGGCAGTTACTGATGTGAGTAACAGAAACTATAACAGAACAGCGTTGGTTCAAATACTCCAAAAACAGTACATCGGGTTTACACCAACGGCAGCTACACAAAAAAACATCACCCTTTTTGCCCGGCAAAACACCTTTGCTGTAGTAACGGGGCATCAGCCTTGCCTCTTTACCGGACCACTGTACTTTATTTACAAAATTGTTTCTGCCATAAATTTGGCGCACACCCTAAACACCTTGTACCCCAATAACCAATTTGTGCCGGTGTATTGGATGGGTGCAGATGACCATGATTTTGATGAAATTAACCACATACAGTTGTTTGGTAAAACGCTTACCTGGGAACAACCCCTGCGCACTGCCACCGGCAGAATACCTACACACACACTTGCACCACTTTTAACGCAATTAGAAGCCCTTTTGGGTAACTCCCACAATGCCCAACAACTGATGCAGTTGTTTAAAACCGCTTATTTAGAACACCCTACCCTTGACCAAGCTACCCGATATTTGGTAAATTACCTTTTTGGCGAGTATGGTTTGGTGGTGGTAAACCAAGACAATACACAACTTAAAAGCTTGTTTGCCCCTATTATGGAGCAAGAACTTACCCTTGCCCAAAGCTATCAAGCGGTGATGCAAACCAATGAGTACCTTAAACAACACAATTATCCCACACAGGCATTTGCCCGGCCTTTGAACCTGTTTTACCTTACCGACGAATTTAGAGAACGTATTATTTTTAATGAATACAACCAACTTTTTAGCGTAAACCATACCAACCTTGCTTTTACCCTGCCCCAAATACAAAGCCTGCTACAGCAACACCCCGAAAGGTTTAGCCCCAATGTAATTCTTAGACCCGTTTACCAGCAATGGGTTTTGCCTTCGGTGGCTTATGTAGGCGGTGGCGGAGAGTTGGCTTATTGGCTACAGTTGAAGGGCGTTTTTAACCTGTATGGCGCAAACTACCCGATATTGGCGCTCCGCAATTCCGTTTTATGGATAGAAGAACCGGTTTACCGCAAAATGCAGCAGTTGGGTTTATTGGTGCAAGATGTATTTACCCCTACCGGTAAACTTACGGAACAATACATAGCCAAAAACAGCCAAAATACCCTAACCCTTGCGCCTCAAACTCATCAACTAAACGAGATATTTGACCAAATTGCCCAAATTGCCCAAACCATTGACCCCACTTTACAAACAACGGTAATGGCTGAGGCTGCCAAAGCCACCAACAGCCTCCAAAATTTGGAAGCCAAATTGCTAAGAGCCGAAAAACGCAAATTTGATACAGCACTCCAACAATTGAGCAACCTGATGGGTAAACTTTTTCCCGATGGCAATTTGCAGGAACGAACCGATAATTTTATTCCTTACTACCTTGCTCATGGCAACCGATTTATTCCGCAACTGTTAGACCATTTACAGCCATTAGACAAACAATTTTGTGTCCTTACACCGGCATAAAAAAAACCTCACCCCCTGTATAGTGGGTGAGGTTTTAGCTATTAACGGATAGTTAGTTTTACCTAATGCCGCCCACCGGCATATTGGGGTCGTAATTGCCAAAAATGGTGGGGCTTTGACTATAATTGGTATAGGTTTTAACGCCTAAACTGATATAATCAAACAGCTCTTGAATAGTGATGATTTTATCGTCATTTTGGTTGGCCTCGCCTTTTAACCCGCGCATCAAAAAACTGCTGAAAACGCCGTGTTGCAACCTGTTGTATTCAACCGATTTTTCTTCGGCTTTTGACGACATTAAAAAGGTGGTGCCGGGAGAGGCTGCATGATAAGCCTCATAGTAATTTTTTAGTAAATCATTTACATCTTCCACGCCACGCATGGCAAACTGTGAAAGACTTCCGGCATAGCAGGCATCTATAATGCATAGTTTGTATTTGGCTTTGCTTTTTGATACCATATTGTAAATATCGCCATAAGGCAACACATTATTGTAACCATCGTAGTCATAGGGCAACAAGCCCGATGGAATACCATGCCCTGCATAGTAAATAACCACAGCATCATTAGGCCCTGCTAAACTGAGGATGCGGTTTATTTCAAAAATGATTCGGACTTTTGTAGCGTAAGCATCAATCAGTTTTACAATTTGCTCATCGGGCACAGCGCCGCCTTCGGGGCTTTTGAGGAAAGATAAAAACTCATAGGCATCATCTTTGGTAAAGCGCAAACTTTGGGCATGATTGTAATTGGCAATTCCTATGATAACAGCCCATAGCTTTGGCGGATTATCTGTTGCCCCTTGTGAAATATGAAACTGTCTGAAAATAGCAGACGAAGTTGCAGGTATGTAAGTTGGTGTAAAATAAGCCGGCATAAGTGCTTTTTCGTTTGATGGTTGTGCATAACTGTCAGCAACTTTAACATAGGTTATGCCGCCCGATGTTTTTTCTTTACCGGTTCGTTCTACCACTTCCTCACCGGTCATATTTTCAGTATAAGCGCTTACGGCGCTATTTTTTAGAGGATTATCTGCTAAAGAAGTAAGTTGAACCGGCTCAGTGGCGCTTACAACGTTTTTCATGTTTGCAATGTTCGGGTCGGGTTTAGTGCGCCATATTTTAAGAGTATTGTCTAACGAAGCCGATACAATATAAGCTCCATCGGGCGAAAAAGCAGCAGCCGTCACCGCACGTTTATGCCCCAAAAAGGTTTGCAGTTGTTTGCCTTCTAAATCCCAGAGTTTAATTGTTTTATCATCAGAAATGGTCAATATCTGTTTGCCATCGGGCGAAAAGATAGCATTGTTTACCCTACCCGAATGTCCCGACAGCA
This sequence comes from Bacteroidetes bacterium UBA2322, assembly GCA_002345145.1. Taxonomy (GTDB): domain Bacteria; phylum Bacteroidota; class Bacteroidia; order Chitinophagales; family UBA2359; genus UBA2359. The sequence continues at coordinate 9,120 of DDVC01000243.1, read as the reverse complement.
CCACCACAAGTTTACCTACATGGGTAAGCAAAACGGCTTCGTTTGCCGTGGCCAACAGTATATGCCGGTTATCGGGCGAGTACTGAACAGACCTTACATAAGCATCAAATTTGGGAAAGGTGCGAATGTATTCACCTTTTTCGTTCCATACCCTAATGGTATTGTCATTAGAAGCGGTTACTACAAATTTTTCATCGGCAGAAAAAGCAGCGGCATTTACCACATCGGTATGCCCTTTTAGGGTAGTTAGTAAATTGCCCGAAATATCCCAAATTTTGGCGGTTTTATCTTCGGAGGCAGATATGATGTAATTGCCGGTAGGTGAGCCGGCAGCAAAAGTTACAGTACGGTTATGAGCATTGCTGATAGTGCGAAACAGTTCGGCTTTTGATGTCCATATTTTTAAACTCTTGTCTTCGGAGGCTGTTACATAGTTTCCGCTTGGCAACTGCGTTATGCTCCGCATTAATTTAGTATGCGCAGGAATTTGTTTAACCTGTTTTCCGGATAAATCATAAAAATTTATGGTGTTGCTGCTCGATGCAGCGGCAATGTTTTCACCCTCCTTAGTAAAAATTACATCGGTAAAGTAAATTAAATCGTCATTACCTATGGTAACTAACGGTTTTTCATTGTTAATTTGTGCGTTCAAACCCAAACTAACAAATAGTAAGCAAGCAACCGGCAAAAACACAGAGAATGCAAAGTTATGTTTCATAGCTAAACAGTTTAATTGAAAAGTGAAAATTCGGAGCAAAGCAAAAGCAGTTTTACCAATTGAAACTCCAATTATTGCGCCAGAAATGTTGTTTAGTATCTGTTGAGGTATAAATTATGCTCCACTTATAAGGTTTGCAGTAAAATCATCAAGGTTTTAAATGCGCTAAATTCCCCTCAATCCCTTTAAAGTAAGGGTTTACAGTAAAAAACAAACCAAAATATCTAATTGTCAAAATAGTGTCAAAAATGAAAATTGCAATCATTGGAGTAGGAAACATTGGGGGTACATTAGCCAAAGCCTGGCTAAAAAGTGGACATAAAATACTACTGGGTGTACGAGATTTGGAGTCAGACGGTGTGCAAGGTTTACTATCGCTGAGCGAAGGCGTATCGGCAAAACCCATTTATGAGGCTGCACAAGAGGCTGAGGTAATTTTAATAGCCGTACCTTCTGCCGCCGTTTTTGAGGTGGTAAAAAACATGGGTTATGTGGCTGATAAAGTAATTATTGATGCTATGAACTCGGTAGGTAAAAAACCCGAACCCTTTGCCAATACCACCGAAGCCATCAGGCATCATACCCGATGCCGCCATTTAGTAAAATGTTTTAACTCTACCGGTTGGGAAAACATAGCCAACCCCATGTATGGCGATACTGCTATTGATATGTTTATGGCAGGCAGTAGCGAAAAAGGTAAACAAGTGGCTGCCCAACTGTCAAAGGAAGCCGGTTTTGCCGAATGTTATGATATAGGTGGCGACGATAAAGTGCAACTGCTGGAAGATTTTGCCTTGTTTTGGATTAACCTTGCCATTATGCAGCGACAGGGCAGAAACATAGCCTTTAAACTGCTCCGCCGCCCTTAAACCTTGCCTATCAGAAAAACTTCTGCCTTGCAAGGCAGGGAAAAAAAGCCTATCTTGCACGCAAATTTTATAATCTGCCACCATGCACCAGCCCGATGCCCTATTGCACCCGCCGGTAAACCCCGCCATAGAACAGGCTACCTTGCTCAAAGCCTACCAACTAATGCAAACTGCCCGTTACATGGCTGAAACTTACGACGCTAACAGGCAAATTTGTAAGTATGTTCACAGCACCTCGCGCGGACACGAAGCCATACAATTAGCCGCTGCTTTTTTGCTCCAACCCTACGATTATGCAGCGCCTTACTACCGTGATGAGTCTTTACTGCTGGGCATGGGCTACCAGCCCTACGACCTTATGCTGCAACTATTAGCCAAGGCAGACGATTATTTTTCGGGCGGGCGTACTTACTATGCACACCCATCGGCTAAAAAGCAGGGTTTTCCAGTAATACCCCACCAATCAAGCGCAACCGGTATGCAAGCTATTCCGGCTACCGGCATGGCGCAAGGCATAAAGTACAAAGAACACATGGGATTGCGGGCAGACAAGTATAATCCCATAGTTTTATGCTCACTTGGCGATGGTTCCGTAACAGAGGGCGAGGTTTCAGAAGCCTTTCAGTTTGCGGCTTTGCACCAGTTGCCCATTTTATACTTGGTACAAGATAACGAGTGGGGCATTTCGGTAAGCGCAGACGAAGCCCGAAGCATGGATGCCTATGAATTTGCCGCCGGATTTAAAGGAATTAAGCGAATGCGAGCAAATGGTTCCGATTTTTTAGATTGTTACCACACCATGCAAGATGCCATAGAGTATGTGCGCAATAAGCGCAAGCCGCTTTTGCTACATGCCAAAGTGCCGCTGCTGGGGCATCATACATCGGGCGTAAGGAAAGAGTGGTACCGTACCGATGATGACCTGAAAGCTCATGCCAAAAGAGACCCACTGCCCAAATTGGAGCAATACCTGCTGCAAAATAATTTGGCAACAGCCCAAGAGTTAGACCAAATAACCAAACACGCCGCAGCCGAGGTTGCCAATGCCTTTGCAAAAGCCGTTGCTGCCCCCGAACCTGCCCCCGAAACCCTGTTGCTGCATGAGTTTGCCCCTACACCCGTTACCACGGAAAAAGGTGAACGAAGCCCTCAAAACGGGCGCAAAGTGGTAATGGTAGATGCCGCCCTATATGCTATGGACGAAATTTTAGGCGCACACCCCGAAGCCGTTTTTTATGGGCAAGACGTAGGCAGAAGGTTGGGCGGCGTTTTTAGAGAAGCTGCCACCCTTGCCGAAAAATATGGCGATGAACGGGTGTTTAATACCGCCATTCAGGAAGCCTATTTGGTAGGCAGTACGGCAGGTATGAGTGCAGTAGGCTTAAAACCGATAGTGGAAATTCAGTTTGCCGATTATATCTGGACAGGGGTAAACCAACTTGTAACCGAACTTTCCAAATCGTGCTACCTTTCTATGGGCAAGTTTCCGGTGCAGGCGCTTATACGCATACCCATAGGCGCTTATGGTGGCGGTGGACCTTATCACTCAGGCTGTATAGAAAGCAGCATTTTGGCTATTAGGGGCATTAAAGTTATTTACCCCTCTAACGCCGCCGATATGAAAGGCTTACTTAAATCTGCCTTTTTAGACCCTAATCCCGTTGTATGTTTTGAACACAAAGGGCTCTACTGGTCAAAAGTGCCCGGTACAGACGAAGCAAAAACTATAGAACCCGATGAGCATTACCTAATACCGCTCGGAAAAGCCCGAGTAGCCCTTGCTGCACATGAAACGGAGGTAAATATGGGCAACTCTGTAGGTGTCATTACCTATGGCATGGGCGTACACTGGGCTATGAATGCCGCCAAACACCACCCGGGCAGTGTAGAAGTGCTCGACCTGCGCACGCTATACCCCTTAGATGAAACCGCCATTTACAACTTGGTAAAACGCCACAATAAAGTATTGATGCTAACCGAAGAGCCTGTTACCAATTCTTTTGCACAAGCTATAGCAGGCCGCATAGCCGAGCATTGTTTTACCTACCTCGATGCGCCGGTAAAAGTGGTAGGCGCTGCGCCTGTGCCCGCCGTGCCGCTTAATACCGGTTTAGAAAAAACGATGCTGCCCAATGAAGAAAAAGTTGCCGCCGCTATGGGTGAGCTGCTCAATTGGTAGTACAATGGAATAACTGCAAATTTTACCAATGGTAATAGAAGCCTGCATTGAGAAACTTACTTACAGCCCATTTCTTCCCGATGTTTTGCCGGAAGTAGAAATAAGGAGCTTTGATATTAATAGTGCGCCAAAAGCGTTTTTGTTAAAATTGAATGCTACAGTTTTTGCTGTATCTAAGTGGGTTTCACCTAAACGCACCCGAACATACCCTTATGAGCGAGTTTACGATACTTTGGGTGGAAATCTTAAAATTGCGGTGATTCCGGTAGTGAAAGATGAAGGCGCAAAAGGTGATAGAGATTTTCTTCAATGGGATACGGTATCGCTTATGTCTTTGTTAAATGTTTATGTGATATTTGCATATTATGTAGATGCTGATAAGTCAGGTGAAAAGATTACCAATCAACAACTCGATAATGCTTATGTGATTAATCGGATTGAACAAATACAAAAATTTCACAGTTCGGCTCTGCACTGGAATTTAGATGAATTGAAGCAACATTTTGATACTGTTTTGCAGCAGGTACAGCATTACTACAATTTAATAGCCGAAAAAACAGGGGTAAAATTACATAGCAACAAAGGAATAGGCGTTTTTAGAAAGCGGATTAATAATAATATGGAGGAGTTTAAGCAGTTTTCGAGGGAGAAAGCAGCAAAAGCACAGGCAAGAGAATTTACAACTATGCAGCCCAAAGAATTGTTAAGTACAGCAACAAAAGCTAAAATCATCATACAAAATTATCTTGGCGGTAAATACTTTCTCACAGTTGATGAGGTTAAAGTTGATAGTGAAATACTATATTTGATGGAGGCAAAACATAGTAAAAACGCATTACTGCCCAGTAAAAGTGACATAAAAGATGGCTTATTAAAACTGCTGCTTTACTGCAATTTGGATTTGATTTCACTGTCAGGGAAACAATATAAATGTGTGCCGGTTTTAAAACTTACTTCTAATTTATTGAAAGGAAAAATTGAGTTAAATTGTAATGTAGATGAGCTTAATAATTTTTTATCTTTAAACTCATTTTCCGCCACACAAACTCGTTTATTACAGTATCTGCTAATGGAAGCCAAGCAAAACAATTTTGAATTAATTATTGAATCTGTTTCTGATGATTAAAAGCCCACTGCGCTATCCCGGGGGTAAAAGTAGAGTAGTTGAACAAATAGCCTCCTTAATTCCTGCTTTTGATGAGTATAGAGAACCGTTTGTAGGCGGTGGCTCTGTGTTTTTGTATCTAAAGCAAAAATATCCCAATAAGACATATTGGGTAAATGATTTGTATGATGATTTATATAAATTTTGGGTGGCTTGTCAAGTTGATGTGGGGCAGGTGGTGGAACAGGTTTTGCAATGGAAAACAATTTACCAAACAGGCAAGGAATTGCACCGGTTTTTAACCGAAAATATGCCCAATTTTAACGACATGGAAAAGGCAAGCGCCTTTTTTGTGTTTAACAGAATTACCTTTTCGGGCACAACACAAGCCGGAGGATACTCGGAGCAGGCGTTTAAGGGTAGATTTACCCAATCAAGTATTGACAGATTAATGCCTTTTTCCCGATTGCTAAACAATACCCGAATTACCAATGTAGATTATTCCGAAGTTCTAACCCAACCGGGAAACAACGTATTTGTTTTTTTAGACCCACCTTATTTTGCTGCAACAAAATCGGCTCTATACGGTAAAAATGGTAAGTTGCACAAGGTGTTTGACCATGAAAAGTTTGCCGGGCTACTCAAAGATTGCCCCCATAAATGGCTTATAACTTACGATGACAGCCCCTATATTAGAGATTTGTTTGCCTTTGCTCATATAAACACATGGAGCTTAACCTACGGCATGAGAAACGTAACCCCTAATTCTTCTCAAAAGGGTGAAGAGTTGTTCATTGCCAACTATCCTGTTTATAGCATACCTAAGTTGGAATTAAGACTATTTGCCGAACCCAACCAGCCTTATCTGAAAAATAAGAATACTTCAGACTAAAAACCTTAATCTTCCTCCAAATCTTCTTCGTGGCTTTCGCGCCATTCATATACCCATGAAGATTGTATCATTTCTAAATGACCCTCATTGCAGTCTTCGCGGGTGCCGGTAAAATTGTCTATTTGGAGTACCCACTCTAAGAGGTCGGTAAAACGGATGCGGTAAATTTGCGATTCGCCAAATTTAGGACCAAAACGCTCGTATAACTTAATGGCTATGTCTTCGTAATCAGACCAGCTAATAGGGGGTTCTTCTAATTTGATTGGCATAAGTGCTCTTGTATGGTTTGGTTAATTGGGTAAAGCGCCAGATAAAAAAGGGTTAATGTTCGTGTCCTATAATGTCGGACTGATTGGGTATGGTAATTTCAATTTCACCACTGCCGTTGAGCAGTAAACACTGGCAGGCAAGCCGCGATTCTAAGCGCGGATTGGTGGCGCGGTCCACATAATCTTCTTCGCGGTCGGTCATTTCTTCTATGTGTTCATCGCCTTTGTTTACGTAAATATGGCAGGTAGTACAGGCGCAAACGCCGCCGCAGTTGTGGTTTAGGTGTATGTTGTTTACCAAAACTGCTTCTAAAATAGAAAAATCGGGCTCAGAGGTAATGTTAACAGGTTCTAATCCGGGCTGTTCAAAATTTACTTTTATGTGGTACATGTGTGAGGTTCAGGTAAATGGAGCGTTTGTATGGAAGATAATAAAACTAAAAAACGAAAAATGGTTTTAAATGTTCGCCCTGTTTAAGTAAAATGTGAGTGGCATTTTTAACCATCGGGAAGCAGGGCATTATGGATGGGTTCGGTATTTAGGTTATACATGTTTAAAATACTTAGGGTGAGTTCTTTGTACAGTTGTGCATAACGGGGTTGGTTGTGTAAGAGTTGTAAGTGTTTGAGCAGGGTGTTATAATCAGACCGTATGGCAGGACCGGTTTGTATTGTTTGGGGTAGGTTTGTTTGAATTTTGCGGCAGGTTTCGGCTATAAGGGGTTTGATAACTTCAAATGGCATCTCATATTGGGTACAAATTTGGTGGGCAATGGCGCAGAGGTGATTGGTAAAATTATTGGCAAAAACGGCTGCTACATGCAAAATGCTGCGTTGCTCATCGGTTATGCGAAATACCATCGGGCTGAGTGTTTTTGCCAAGTTATCTAAGGCAGCAATGGCAGGTTCGTTATTGGCATGAATACAAAATGGTATATTGTCAAAATTTACCGCATGATGTTTGGTAAAGGTTTGCAGCGGGTAAAAAATGCCCGTATTTGGGTGATTACCCAAAGCGGTTAAAGGTGTAGAGCCCGATGTGTGCGCCACTATGCCCAATGTGTGGGGTAGTTGCAAGGCTACGCTGCCAATAGCGTTATCGGGTACGGCTATGAGGTAAAAATGAGCATCGGGGTTTATTTGGTTATACTGCGTAATCCATTGGGTATGAGGCAGGAGGGTGGTAAACGCTTGGTTGGGCACTGATTGTTTGGTTACAACTTGCAAAATGGTATGCCCTGCTGCGTGTAAAGCCTTACAAAGATGTTGCCCCACATTACCAAAACCTATTAAAACAATATTAGCCATGATATAAAGAAAACAATCAGGGGGGAATGATGGGATAAAATGAAGCATTATTCTGCCTCCCAAAGCCGGTACAAGTCGGGTCGGCGTTGTTGGGTTCGGCTAAGCGACTGCTCTAAGCGCCATTTTTTGATGTTGGTTTCATGACCCGATAGTAGAACGGGGGGCACTTGCCAGCCTTTGTAATTAGGTGGGCGGGTGTAAACGGGCGGGGCAACCAAGTTATCCTGAAACGAATCTTCTAAGGCAGAGGTTTCGTTATTTAACACACCCGGCAATAACCTGCCAATGGCATCTACCAATACAGCCGCCGCCAGCTCGCCGCCCGATAGTACGTAGTTACCTATCGATATTTCGCGGGTAATGAGGTGCTGGCGCACTCTTTCATCTACACCTTTGTAATGTCCGCAGAGGAGTATGATGTTTTGGCACAAAGAGAGTTGGTTGGCAAGCGGTTGGGTAAGCAGTTCCCCATCGGGGCTAAGGTAAATGACCTCATCATAGGTTCTAATGGCTTTAAGCTCCGAAATACATTGGTCAATGGGTTCAATCATTAGTACCATACCTGCTCCGCCGCCGTATTGGTAGTCGTCCACTTGTCCGTGCTGGTTAATGGCGTAGTTGCGCAGTTGGTGCAGGGTTACGGTAAGCAGTCCTTTTTCTTCGGCTCTTTTAAGAATAGAGTGCTGAAAGGGGCTGTGCAGCAGTTCGGGGTGGAGGGTAATAATGTCAATGTTCATCAAAGTAATAGTTAATAGGGAAAGTCCATTCCATATCGTAACCTTCTATAACCTTGCCATTTTTACAAGTAAGGGTTCGGGCAGGATAGCGCGATAGGGTGTACATATCATGCGTGCCAATGAGCATGGTAGTTTTAGTGTTTTGGTTAATGCCGGTAAGCAGCCCGATGATTTCATCGGAAGTTTGTGGGTCAAGGTTGCCGGTAGGTTCATCGGCTAAGATGAGTTCGGGGTCGTTTAGCAATGCGCGGGCAATAACCACCCTTTGCTGCTCGCCGCCCGATAGTTGGTAGGGCATAGCGTATCGCTTACCAATAATGCCTACACTGGTAAGCACGTTTTCTATGCGGTTATTAATTTCCTTAATGTTTCGCCAATCGGTAGCTTCTAAGGCAAAGCGGAGGTTGTCATCTACACTTCTATCCATTAGGAGTTGAAAATCTTGAAAAACAATGCCTAATTTTCGGCGCAAAAAGGGTACAGTACGCCAGTTTACCTGTTTAAGGTCAAAACCTGCTACGGTGCCCAATCCTTTTTGGAGGGGTAAATCGGCATATAGTGTGCGCAGTAAACTACTTTTGCCCGAACCGGTTCTGCCAACCAAATATACAAACTCGCCCTCAGTTATATTGAGGTTTACATTAAACAGCACGGTGGTTTTTTTCTGTATTATATCAGCTTGTTGAAGGCTGATGAGCTGTCGGGCATTTTTGTCGGGCAACAAGGGCAGGGGTGAGGGTTGGGTTTCCAAAGGTAAGTGATAGATGGTGAATGGTGATAATTTTCCTCTATTGGAGGGGGGTAGGAGAGGTTAATAACCGATAACTTATTTAGAATTGTTTCCAAATTTTTCAAACAGTTCCTGAACATCGGGATTGTTCATGTCAATAGGCGTTTGAGGGTATTTCATATTTAGGCTGCGCATGGTTTCAACCGTTTTCAGGGCTATAAAATACTCCTTATACCAGTTTTTATCGGAAGGCACAATATGCCAGGGGTTATCGGGTCCGCAGTTTTCCAGCACGTCTTCGTAGGCTTTTTGG
>DDVC01000106.1 GCA_002345145.1 Bacteroidetes bacterium UBA2322 | reverse complement strand
ACGCTAATGCTGGTAGTGGTGCAGGTGAGTACGGTAGTACCGGTGTTGTTGGTAATGCCTGCGGTGGTAAAGGAGGTTACCGTAACCGTTTTGCTTGCAGAAATAATCGGAGCGCCTACTTGTATGGGGCTGGTTTGGTCATTAGTGTTATTGATGCCTAATTGCCCCTCTCCACCAGCGCCCCATGCCCATAAAGAGTTATTGATTTTACGGGCCATAGAATGTCTGCTACCCGCCGAAACACTTGCCCAGTTGGTAGCAGTACCTACTTGCACCGGACTGGTTTGTTGCGTAGTATTGCCAATACCTAATTGCCCATAGATATTTCTACCCCAAGCCCATAATGTGCCGTCTGTTTTGAGTGCAAGGTTATGGTTACCACCCGCCGAAACACTTGCCCAGTTGGTGGCAGTACCTACTTTCACAGGATTAGTTTGTTGTATTAAGTTACCAATACCTAATTGCCCATTATTGTTCCTGCCCCAAGCCCATATTGTGCCGTCTGTTTTTTTGGCCAGGCTGTGCTCTCCACCTGCCGAAATGCTTGCCCAGTTGGTGGCAGTACCTACCTGTATGGGGTTAAGTTGATTGGTGGTATTTCCAATGCCTAACTGCCCGCTAAAATTATTTCCCCAAGCCCACAAAGTACCATCTGTTTTGAGGGCAAGAACATGTGTTGTACCTACCGATACACTTGCCCAATTAGTAGCTGTACCTACTTGTACCGGACTGTTCTGGTCTGTATTGTTACCTAAGCCTAATTGACCATCCTCATTAGACCCCCAAGCCCATAGTGTGCCATCGGTTTTAATGGCAAGGGTAGCATGGTAACTTGATGAAACGCTTGCCCAATTAGTAGCTGTACCTACTTGTACAGGGCTGTTCTGGTCTGTATTGTTGCCTATGCCCAATTGTCCATACAAATTATAACCCCAAGCCCAGAGCGTACCATCGGTTTTAATGGCAAGCGTATGCACTGAACCCGCCGTTATGCTTGCCCAATTAGTACCGTTACCCACTTGTATCGGGCTGTTTTGTTGGGAGCTGTTGCCTATGCCCAATTCTCCAAATATATTCCAACCCCATACCCATAGTGTACCATCGGGTTTAATGGCAAGTGAATGGCTGCCATCGCTTGCCTTCATATTAGTAAATGTTTCGCCGGTAGGTGTATAGGTAACTGTGCCACCTGTGCCGGCAGCAGCGGGGTTAAAGGTAGCAGTGCCGTTGCCGTTATCGGTAATGCCGGGTCCGGAGAAAGTGCCATTGGGCGCTTGGCTGCCGGTAAGGGTTACGGGGGCATCGGTAGAGCAATAGGCGGTATTTAGTCCACTAAAACAAAACGTAGATACGGTATTATCCGGCTCTAAACAAACTACGCCTTCATAAGCCCCAATATCGGGTAGAGCAATTCGGGTAGAGCCTGTTATATCGGTAGCAGGGGCATTTGTGCCAGTGCCTGCATTAGAGGCAGGGCTGCCCGGTTGCAGGCGAAAACCATCGTCTGCTGTGCGGTGTATGCCATCGCCCCCGGCGGGGTTGGCAGCATTTATGAACAAGGGGTCTTGGTTGTTAATGATACCCATACCACTGCTAAAGGCAGAGTTTTGCTGGGTAAGGCAATGAGATACCGTGAGAACACCTGCTATCACATGAATATCAGCTCCTACAACATTGGTATTGCTACCTTTTTTATTTCCCCAAAAAATGTTGTTTTGGCAGTATTGTGTACCGGAACTATTTACTGAGGAAAGCCCGCCGCCGTTTGAACCGGCTGTATTATTGTAAATGGTATTGTTGATAAGTATTTGTGTTGCAACTGAATTATCTAAGTAAATACCACCAGCATTGCCGGTTGATACATTGCCATAAATTACATTGTTACTTATTGTTTGAATACCATTTGCATCAGCAGAAGATACTAAATCGACACCTGCTTTACTACCGGCTCTGTTATTGAAAATAGTATTGTTGGTAATCATTTGTATTTCAGCATTAAAAGCACGCATTCCCGCAACTGAACCACTTGATATATTATTATATATGGTGTTATTGTTTATGGTTTGCGTTCCATAATTAACTGCTGAGATACCACAGGTAATTGAAGCAGAATTATTGAAAATTATATTATTTGCAATTGTCAGGTTAGATCCATCGTTTAAATTTCTAACATACACCCCACACGTTTCTGTTCGAAAAACTGTTACACCACCAATACTTATAGATCCACTTCCATTGGCATTACCTCCTGTAATAACAAAACCATCTAACCCATAAGTATGGGAAGAAGTTGCAAACATTATTACTATATGATGACAATTGTCATTACCTGTGCCATTTTGATAACCGCCGTTGTTTATGTCAAACACATCGTTACCGTTTAAGTCGCCACTCAAAATGGTGGGGTTAGCAGCAATGTTTCTTTGCGCTAATGTACTTTCTGTACCGGCAAACCCGCCATAAACCGAAACGCCGGATTTTATAGAAAAAGCATAATCCCGTGCAGTACTACAACCGGTACAATTGGCGGGGTATTCTGTGGGCTTGTAAGTACCTGCTTTCACCCAAATTTCGTGTCCGATACTGGCGATGTTAATGGCATCTTGCAGGTTTTGGAAGGCGCAAGCCCACGAAGTGCCCAACTGGCAGCCCGTGTTGGCAGCATCCACATACCAAATAGTGCCTGCTGGGGCGGAGCATCCGGCGCTCGCCCCCTGAAACTCATGCACACCTATGTCCACGTTTGTACCGAAGGGGCGGGTATTACCGAAAAGGTCGGTAGTGGGTGCGCCCGTGTTTGTACCTGTATCAATTGCCGGAGAGCAGTTGCCGGCAAATTGGAAATTGCCTGCTGTTGAGGGGGCAGTGGCGGGGTCGAGCGGCGAAACGAAATTGGGGTAGTTAGCGTTGCCTGCAATGGCTTCAATAAGGCAATTGGTAATGACAGGGGCAGAAGTACCATAATTTATCACATTTGCCGTAGCCGAACCGGTGCTCGTAGCTGCCCGATTGTTCCAGATGATGCAGTTGGTCAGCACGGGGTTGGCGTTATCACTGGCAATTCCGCCGCCACCGTTGGTGTTTCCGGCATTGTTTCCAGAAATAGTGCAGTTGATGAGTGTCAATGGTCTGAAAGCATAAATTCCACCCCCCGAATATAAAGTTGAGTTTCCGGTAATCCTGCAATTGGTCAGCGTGGGTGTATTGGGCTCGATTGCAACCCTCACACCACCACCATGATATGCGGATGAATTTCCAATAATTGAACAGCGGACTAATTGGCTGGCAGAGTTGGTAAAACTAATGCCACCACCACCACCGATACTGCCATTGTTATTTGTAGAATTGCCCGAAAAAATACAATCTGTGTAAGTAGAATTTCCACCATTAATTAAACCACCGCCACCCTGAAGAGTAGCGTTGTTGCCCGAAATAAGGCAGTTCGCTACAGTCATCATACTATTATGCGTATAAATGCCCCCACCTTGGAATCTGGAGATAGATGATGACTCCATAGACCTTGATCCGGATCCATCTGCGTTTCCACCCGACACTGTGAAGCCGTCCAAAATTGTTGAACTCGCATCGCTGACGGACACAACGACGTGCATGCAATTGTCCGATGCGTTGTCCACCGTGCCTATGTCGCCGCTGAGGGTGGTTACGTTGGTTGTCCAGTTGCGTTGCGAGCGCATGGTTTCTGTGCCGGCAAAGCCGCCGTAGATTGCCACACCGTCTTTCATGTAAAAGGTAAAATCACGGGGGGTATCGGTTGTGCCGTCGGGTTCTGCTGTGGGCTTGTAAGTACCGGCTGCCACCCATACTTCATCGCCCACGGCAGAGGCATTTATCATAGCTTGTAAATCTCCGGAGGCATTTACCCAGCTATTGCCCGTACCTGTACCGGTAGCAGTGGGTTTTACATATCGTGTGGCAGCGTTGGCGTTGTTAAAACATAATACAGCGCTTACCAACCAAAAAATTGCTAAAAATGTACTTGCTGTTTTCATAACTAAAATTAAGTTTTGTAGTGAGGCTATTACGGCAGCCCCGCCGGTATAAAAAATGATGTTTGTTTTACCAACCGTATAAGCAGGGCAGGGCGGGCGGTACAGGAGTGGGTTGAAGTTGAGTTTTGTATCATGTGGTTGGGCATTGTTACCTATATCTAATGCCCTGTATTTCCTGTTGCCCGCCCGTGCCGCTGCTTGCCGGTGGCAGTGCAAAATTGCGGCAAGATGGCGCAAAACAGGGTGCACGCATGTTTCAAAATGGTGCACTCATGTTACATTTTGGCAAAAACGCCCCCTTTTTACCCAATTTCGGGCATATTTTGCCGCTTTTTACCCTCATCGGGCTTTATGGCTGCCATCGGGTTAATTGATTTACATACCTTACTTAAAGGTTACTTTTATTGACCCGATAGACCATTCGCCCCTCAAAAAAAACTTACTTGCCCGATGTTGCTTTGTGCTAAATTGGTTTTTGCTACCTTTACACAGGTTTATTTTTTTGTTTTACTTAGCTTTTTACTACTATGAATACAGCAAATACAAGCGCCCAAAGCGTTGAAGAAATTTTTTACCAACAACAGGCAAATGCACCTGCCATTGGGCTAACTACTGCCGGTGAGCGCATAGTGATTTTAAAACGCATAGTGGCATACCTTAAAGAACATGCCCAAACATTGCAACAAGCTATGTACCAAGACCTGCGCCGTGCGCCCTTAGATACGCTTGCCGAGTTGCTCATGGTAAAATCGGAAGCCGAGTTTGCTATACAAAATTTGCACAAGTGGCTGCAACCGCATAAGGTAAAAACTTCGCTCATGAGCAAAGGCACTAAACCTTACTTGCTGTATGAGCCCAAAGGAGTAACACTCGTTATAGGACCCTGGAATGCCCCGCTTGCCTGTAACTTAGTGCCTATGATAGGCAGCCTTGCCGCCGGCAATACAGTAATTATTAAACCATCGGAGTTTTCGGTGCATACTTCGGCAGCGCTCAAAAAAATGATTGAGCAGTTGTTTTTGCCTAATTATGTGGCGCTGATAGAGGGTAATGAGCAAACTGCCTCGCAATTGCTGGCGCTGCCTTTTGACCATATTTATTTTACCGGCAGCCCTCGTGTGGGGCGTATTGTGCTGCAAGCCGCCGCACAGCACCTTACGCCGGTAACGCTTGAACTGGGCGGAAAATCGCCCACTATTGTTGATGAAACGGCAGATATACGCAGCGCAGCGCTGAAAATTGCCTGGGGAAAATGTGCCAATAGCGGGCAGGCTTGTGTAGCGCCCGATTATGTTTTGGTACACCAGAGCGTTTACCAAAATTTTGTTGAGGAAGTAAAACAAGCCATACAAACTATGTATAACCCGCAGGGCAAGGGCATTCAACAATCGGAAGCATTTTGCCGTATTATTAACCAACATCACTTTAAACGGGCGTTGGGCTTAATAGATGATGCTATTGGGCAGGGGGCTACCCTTACTGCGGGCGGCGAACACGATGAAACCGAGTGTTACCTTGCCCCAACTGTGCTAACTGACGTTACGCCCGATATGCGGGTAATGCAGGAAGAAATTTTTGCTCCTATTATGCCCATTATGCCTTTTACCAATAAGGAAGCAGTTATTGAAATCATAAAAAAACAGCCCAAACCATTAGCGTTATATATTTACAGCGCCAACCGCCAACATATCAGCTACTTTCTTAGGCATACTTCGGCGGGCAGCACGGTTATTAACCACAATATGATACAGGCTGGGGTAAATCCGTATTTGCCCTTTGGCGGTGTGCAAAACAGCGGCATGGGGCGCAGTGTGGGGTTTGCCACTTTTGCTGCTTTTGCCAACCAACGCTCGGTAGTAGAAAACCCTACCGGCTGGAGCGATTTTTCTACCATTAGCCTACCACCCTACTCTACTGTGTTTAGAAAAATGATTCATTACTTGTTTTACCGGTAACGGCGCTTTTGTTCTCCCCCCCAGCCCCCCCTCAAAGAAGGGGGGAGTTTAGATTGTCCGTTTTTTAAGGTTTTGGGGGGCTTTTTTAGGGGTTAATGCCTGTTTTTTTTAAAAAGTAACGTATAGAAAACAACAAATTGGCTCTGCGTATAGGGCAGCATTGTTTTTACCTGCCACTTGTTTTTTATTTTTCTATCATACGGTTAATTGA
>DDVC01000154.1:14421-66146 GCA_002345145.1 Bacteroidetes bacterium UBA2322 | reverse complement strand
AAATTGGTTTGCTATTGCTTGCCGGTTATTACCCCCCTTCCGCCACTGCAAACGGGGCTAATTTTTACCCACATTTGCCAAACGAGGGTAAAATTTGCGTATTTTTGCCCTCGTTGAATGAACGGGGGTAAAACTTACACTTGATACTATGAGCAATTTTGACAAAAAAACGCCTTATAACGACCTGCCCTTGCTGCCGCCCAAAGCAGATATTGAAACAAAAGAGGTGCTTAAAAAAGTGGCTTCGTCTGGCAGAGCATTGGCAAAACTGAACGGTGCCTTGCTCAATTTACCTAACCCGACACTGTTTTTAGATACCATATACTTGCAGGAAGCAAAGGCAAGTTCAGCAGTGGAAAACATTATTACCACCAACGATGAGCTTTACAAATCATTGGTAGCCGATAAAAAAGCGGAAAACCCAGCCACCAAAGAAGTGTTGAGATATAAAGAAGCGCTTTGGTTGGGTTTGGAAGAACTAAAAACAAAACCATTTATAACCACTAACCTATGCATAAAAATAGTTCAGCGCATTAAACAAAACGATGCTGCTATAAGGATTACTCCCGGCACAACTTTGAGCAATACGCAGGGCGAGGTAATTTATACCCCGCCAAGTGGCGAAACAGTTATTCGGGAAAAGTTAGCCAATTTAGAAAAATTTATCAATGAACATGACAGCTTTGACCCTTTGGTAAAAATGGCTTTACTGCACTATCAGTTTGAAGCCATACACCCTTTTTTAGACGGCAACGGGCGAACAGGACGGATTTTATTGTTGCTGTATCTTAAATTAACAGGGTTATTAGACACGCCTGCCATTTACCTAAGTGCATATATTATTAAAAATAAAGCACAATACTACCAAAGATTGCAGGGTGTAACCGAAAAAGAAGAATGGGAGGCATATATTTTATACATGATGGATATGATTGAGCAAACAGCTAATGAAGGATTGGAACGGCTGAATAAAATTATAACCACAATGGATAAAACCGGCAACGAAATTAAAAACAAACTACCCAAAATTTACTCCAAAGACTTGATAGAAATTTTATTTCGTTTACCATACACCAAGCGCCAACACCTGATTGACGAAAAAATAGGCAACCCGAAAACAGCCGGGAGTTATTTGCAAACATTGGAGAAAAACGGGTTTTTGCAGTCGGTAATGGTGGGTAAAGAAAAATTATACCGCAATCCGCAATTGTTGAGGATATTGGAAGAAGCATAACTGCCAAAAGTAGCGTGTTTGGTTATGAATACTTAACCATTATGCCCCGATTAACCATTTTGCTCCCCGAATGTAGTAGGGTCATTATCCCCCCAAATTAGGTTGCAGCCACTTAGCCATTTCATCGGGGCTGATGCCTTTTCGGTGGGCTAAATCGGTTACTTGTTCCATGGTAATTTGTCCTACGCCAAAGTATTTAGCCTGTGGGTGGGCAAAATACCAGCCACTGACCGATGCGGCAGGATACATGGCAAAACTTTCGGTAAGGGAGATGCCGGTGTTTTGGTGTACTTGCAGTAGTTGCCAGAGGGTTTGTTTTTCGGTATGGTCGGGGCAAGCGGGGTAGCCGGGTGCGGGGCGAATGCCTTGGTAGTTTTCGGCAATAAGGGCGGCGCTATCGGGTTTTTCATGGGGGCTATATGCCCACAACTCGGTTCTAATGCGGTAGTGCATCAGTTCGGCAAAGGCTTCGGCAAGGCGGTCGGCAAGGGCTTTGAGTAAAATGGCGTGGTAATCATCGTGCTGGGCTTCAAATGCTGCTACGTGTTTTTCTATGCCAAACCCGGCGCTAACGGCAAATGCGCCAATGTAATCGGTTAAACCGGTACTTTGCGGGGCAATAAAATCGGAAAGGCAGTAGTTGGGCAGTCCGGCGGCTTTTTGGTTTTGCTGGCGCAGGTGGTGCAGGGTTATGGCAGGGGCATCGGGGTGGTCATCGGGTTTTACCAAAATATCGTTTTGCTTTGAATTGGCTTTAAAAATACCTATTACGGCTTTTGCTTGCAGCCATTGTTCTTTTACTATGGTTTGGAGCAGTTTTTGGGCATCGGTAAAGAGTTGGGTAGCTTGTGTGCCTACTACGGCATCGGTTAAAATATCGGGATACTTGCCCGCTAATTGCCACGATTGGAAGAAGGGAGTCCAATCAATAAAAGGCGTTAACTCAGCCAAATTGTATTGGTTAAACACTTTTATCCCAATGAAATTAGGTTTGGGCGGGGTGTAGTTTTGCCAGTTAATGGGTGTTTTATTGGCGTTTGCCTGTGCCAGCGGGAGGAGGTTTTTTACTTGTTGTTTTTGCAAAAAGCGCTGGCGGAGGGTGTTGTACTGTTGGGTGATTTGGCTTACAAAAGCTGTTTTTTGGTGGGCGCTTAGCAGGCTGCTCACTACCGGTACGCTTCGGCTGGCATCTAAAACGTGTACTACGGGCGCGCTGTACTGTGGGGCAATTTTTACGGCGGTATGGGTTTGGCTGGTGGTAGCTCCGCCTATGAGCAGCGGAATGGTAAACCCTTGCCGTTGCATTTCGGCAGCTACGTTTACCATTTCATCTAAGGAGGGGGTAATAAGTCCGCTAAGTCCTATTATATCTACCTTTTCCTGTATGGCAGTGTCTAAAATTTTTTGGGCAGGCACCATTACGCCCAGGTCAATTACGTGATAGTTGTTGCAGGCAAGCACTACACCCACAATATTTTTACCTATATCATGCACATCGCCTTTTACGGTAGCCAGTAGCACTTTTCCTTGGGTGTGGGCATCGGAGCTGTTTTTTTCAGCTTCCAAATATGGTTGCAGCCATGCTACGGATTTTTTCATTACGCGGGCGCTTTTTACCACTTGGGGTAAAAACATTTTACCTTCGCCAAACAGGTCGCCCACTACGTTCATACCCGCCATAAGCGGACCCTCAATAACAGCAAGGGGTTTGCCATATTTTGCCAATGCTTGGGCGGTATCTTCCACTATAAAATCGGTAATACCTTTTATGAGGGCGTGTTTAAGCCGCTCCTCTACGGTTTGTTGCCTCCATGCAAGTTCTTCTTTGGGGTTTAGTTTGGCGGTATCTTTTACCGTTTGGGCATAATGCAGCAGTTGTTCTGCCGCTTGTGGGTGGGTGTTTAGTATGGCAGCCTCGCAAAGTTGGCGCAGGTGGGGGTCAATTTGTTCATACACCTCTATCATGCCGGCATTAACAATGCCCATATCCATACCGGCTTTAATGGCATGATACAAAAAAACGGCGTGCATGGCTTCGCGCACGCGGTTGTTGCCCCTAAATGCAAACGACAAATTGCTTACGCCGCCGCTCACTTTTACCAAAGGCATGAGCTGTTTTATGCGTTGGGTGGCTTGTATAAACTCTACTGCATAGTTGTTGTGCTCTTCCATGCCGGTGGCAATGGCAAAGATATTGGGGTCAAAGATGATGTCTTGTGGCAGAAACCCCACCTTTTGAGTAAGGATGGTATATGCCCGATGGCAGATTTGCACCTTTCGGTCTGCCGTATCGGCTTGCCCTTGTTCGTCAAAAGCCATTACCACAACGGCAGCGCCATAGCGGCGCACTTTTTTTGCTTGCTCTATAAAAGCGGGTTCGCCCTCTTTGAGTGAAATAGAGTTTACAATGCCCTTGCCCTGCAAGCATTTGAGCCCTGCCTCTATAACCGACCACTTAGAGCTGTCTATCATAATGGGTATTCGGGCTATATCGGGCTCGGCGGCTATGAGGTTTAAAAAATGCGCCATTGCCTGCTCGCTGTTGAGCAGGGCTTCGTCCATATTTATATCTAAAATTTGGGCGCCGTTTTCTACTTGCTGCCGCGCTACGGCAAGGGCATCATCAAACCGGTTTTCTAAAATGAGTTTTGCAAACTGCCGGCTGCCGGTAACGTTGGTTCTTTCGCCTATGGTTACAAAATTGCTGCCCTCAAAAACGGTAAAGGCTTCTAATCCGCTTAGGCGGAGGTAGGGGGGTATGTGGTGCATCTTATTAGTTTTGTTTTTTAAATGCAGGTAAACAATAAGCAAATCTCCTGCAAACAAGTAAGGGCGGCAAAGATACGCATTGTTGGGGTAAAAAGACTACTTTTATACGTTGCCTTGTTATTTTTTGTGCTTCATAACCTTATCAAAAAGGGTGCAATTCCTATTTGATAATCGGGATATACACACCCATTTTAAAATGTTGTTTGTGGGAAAGTAAAACAACGATAAACCCGATAGTATAGTTGAGTTTCTTTATCCCGATCCTTTATTTTTCAAAAATCGGCGCTAATCAGCAGCATCTGTGTTATCGGTGTGTTAATTGCCGGCGGGTTTGCGTACCTACCGTTTGTGTGTCATTTTATATCAAAATCGGGACACACGCATTTTATTTTCTTGCAGTTTGTTTATTTTATGCCCTGTTATGAACTTAGCAGCATAAGCCGGCGTTGTTACAGTATTTTTTCAATACTCTGCCACAGGTTTTGTGCGGTAATATCCCAGCTAAATTGTGCAGCTTGTTTTTTGCCTTTTTCTATAAGGCTATGGCGCAGGGTGGGGTTATGGTAAAGCTGCCGCATGGCAAGGTAAATAGCTTCTACCGATTTGGGTTCTACCAATAGTGCGGCATTGCCGGCTACTTCGGGCATGGAGGAGGTATTGCCGGTAATAACAGCCGTTTCTGCTTTAAATGCTTCTATGATAGGAATGCCAAAACCCTCAAAAAATGAAACATATACCAGCGCCAAAGCTGCCCCCATAATGCGCGATAACTCGGCTGTTTGCAAATGCCCCAAAAAAACTACCGAGTTTTTATGCTCCATAGTTTCATACACTTGTAAAGCATCGGCACACTGCCAAGCCATTCTGCCCGCTACCAAAAAGGCAGCTTGGCAGTTGCCCTCCTTCATCAGGCGGTCGTAAGCCAGTAGCATATTGGCTAAGTTTTTGCGCGGGTGAATAGCGCCCACAAACAAAAAATAGTCTTTTCCGCCACTGTATTGTTGTTTTACCGCCTGCATTTGGCTGGTGGGCAGGGGTTGGTATATGGGGTTTACGCCGTTATATGCCACATCAATTTTATCGGGATTAATGCCGTAGGTTTGGCAAACGTCTTGGCGCGTATATTCAGAAACGGTTATGAGCCGGTCTGCCCGATGAGCGTATCGGGGCGAAAAATACCGGTAGTAGTTTCTTACAAGCGTAGGCACTTGCTGCGGAAAATGTTCAAAGGCAATATCATGTATTACCATTGCCGTTTTTACCTTTGTACGCAAGGAGCAATACCCATCGGGCGAAACAAAAACGGTTGCTCCGGCTTTTTTAAGGGCAAGGGGTACTGCCCATTCAAACCATATATACCACAGCAGCGGGTGGCGTGCCGGCGGCGGCACTACCATAGGGCGCACATTGGGGGCAAAAATAAATTCGGGGCTGTAAGGGCGGTCAAACAAAAAAACAAATCGGTGCTCGGGGTGGTTTTTGGTAATGCGTTGCAGGGTTTCGGCGGTAAAATGACCTATGCCTTCCAGCCGTTTGCTCAATAAAAATCGGGTATTTACGGCTATGGTGTGCATAAAAAGGCTGTGTTAAAAGTTTGGGGTAACAGTTTAAACGCTTGTAAAATTAGCAAACAAAGTTAGCCTACAAATAAAACTGATGCAGTTGATTAGCGCCGATTTGCTAACATAAAACCGGCAGGGCATATTACATCGGGCAAATGCTTATACACTGCCATTGTTTTGTGTCCTTACAAACGACATTTATCTCCTCAAACAACATTTACACCTTACAAACAATACTTTGAAACAGTGCAAACGGTTGCCAATTTTATTGGTGGTTGGCAGCAAGGAAACGCTCCATTGTAAGTAAACGTTACAATTAATAGGTTTATTTTTGCGGTGGGCTTTGCGGTTGGTTTGGTTTCCGATGCAAAACTACGGGGTTTAACCCAATTACCCACACTAAACAGCCTAAATATGCGGCTAAACATTGCCCGATGGTAACTACTTACCCTGTGTCTTAGTCTTAACTCAATTCCTTTTTTCTTTGCGTTCTTTGCGTGAAATCTTACCAATTAGCCTGCAAATACGTCATGAATTTGCAATTTTTCAAAAATCTGTACAAATCAGCAGCATCCGCGTTATCTGTGTGCTAATTGCTGCCGGAAATTCTTACCAATTTAGTCTGCAAATACACTATAAATTTGAATTGCAGACAGCACCCAAGTAATTACTTTTGCTTTTTCAACCGCTTATCCTCTATTATTCACCAATCACTACGGTAACACATGCCATTAACCATATACAAATCATCGGCGGGGTCGGGTAAAACCTATACACTGGTGCGCGAGTACCTTAGGCTGCTCATTCACCGCCCATCGGATTTCAGAAATATATTAGCCATTACGTTTACTAATAAAGCCACTGCCGAAATGAAAAACCGCATTATATCAGCGCTGGCAAGAATAAGTGCGGGCAGTTTTGAAACCTTAGAAAACGAACTGACCGAACTGGTATATGGAGAACATATAACCACCCATGCCCACCGGCAACAATACCGTGAGCAGGTGCGGGTAAATGCCCGGCTTGCCCTAACTAACATACTGCATAGTTATACCGAGTTTAGCGTAAGTACCATAGACAGTTTTTTTCAGCGCATTTTGCGCAATTTTGCCAAGGAGCTAAAACTGCCCATGCGCTATGAAATAGAAATGGATACTGCTTATGCCCTTGAAGAAATTATGGTGCACCTGCTGCAAGATGTAGGGCATGATAAAGAGCTTACCCAATGGTTAGAAAATTTTACCTTTGCCCAGTTAGACGAGGATAAAGGCTGGGATATTACTCCCAATATAACCCGGTTGGGTATGGAGCTTTTTAAAGATGAAATATGGCAAAACCTAATTATGCAGGCTGATGATAACACCCTTTCGGCGCAGGAAAATGCCGATACTGCCAATGCCAACCACCCTACGCAAACGCCTGCACCCGATGACCAGCCCGAAGCAACTGCCGCCACCAACCAACGCTACCGGTGGTTAAAAAAACTGGTAAACCAACTTTGGCAAAAAAAACGAACATTTGAACAACAAATTAACCACTTTGCCCTGCAAGCCCAAAGCCTGATAGCCGGCTACGGCTTAACCGCAACCGATTTTAAAGCCGGTACTTTTAAATTTTTTATTAACCTTACCGAAAAAAAATATGCGGTGGAAGGGGCTACCCTCCTCAAAATTTTAGATGGCAATACAGAGGAGTGGCGCGCTAAAACATCGGCTAAAAAGGAAAAAATTGACCAGTTGGTAAACCAGGGCGGCTTGCAAACGCTGCTGTTAGAAACGATAGACTTTATCCGTAAAGAACTGCCTTTTTACCAAAGCGCCAATGAGGTTATTAAAAACATTTACGCCTATGGCATATTGCATAACCTTAAAGACAAACTTAAAGACTACCGCACCGAAAAAAACCTCATGCTTATTTCTGATACCAATAACCTGCTGCAAGCCGTTATTGCCGCCGATGGCGATACGCCTTTTGTGTTTGAAAAAGTGGGCGCTGTTTACAAACACCTGCTTATAGATGAGTTTCAGGATACAGCTAATTTTCAGTGGCAAAACATTAAACCCTTGGTGTTTAATGCCCTTGGCTCTGGTAATTCAGTGTTAGTTGTGGGCGATGTGAAACAGAGTATTTACCGGTGGCGCGGCGGCAACCTTAACCTGCTGCTGCAAGGACTAAAAGATGACCTGAGCGCATTTTTTTCGCCACATACAGAGCAGGAGCTTAAAGATAACTACCGAAGCGCTGAACATATTGTAAATTTTAACAACCACTTTTTTGCCGAAGCTACCCGGCTCATGGCAAATACCCTTTTTACCACCAACCCAAACGCCCAAAAACAACTGCTGCGGGCTTATGCTACCGTACAACAAGGCATAAAACGACATACCAACGGTTATGTGCAGGTAAACTTTTTTGCCAATGATAACAACGACCCCGAATCGGGCAAGTGGAAACAACAGGCTATGGAGGCTATGCTGCACACCATTCAGGATTTGGAAGCCCGAAAATGCTCCCTTAAAAACATAGCCGTATTAGTGCGCACCAATACCGAAGGCGCTGATATAGCCCAGTTTTTAACCCGAAACGAGGTAAGGGTGGTATCCTCTGAATCGTTGCTGCTCAAAAATTCTGTTAAGGTACAGTTACTCATTGCTGTATTACATTATTTGGCAAACCCTAATAACGCCATAGCCCAAGCCGAAATGCTGATCAATTACCTTGCCGTTCACCACCCCCATTTTGATATAAACCACGCCGTTTTTGCTCACCGGCACTACACCGAACAAACTGCAAACAACCCGTTTACCCAAATACTGCCCCCACAACTGATTTACGATGCACCCCGGCTAATTAAAAAACCGCTCTACGAAACCATTGAAACACTGCTCCAAATTTTAAACCTGTGCCAGCCGCCCGATGCCTATATTCAAAGGTTTCAAGACCTGATACTGGATTTTAGCCGCACCAACTCTGCCGATATTCTTCATTTTTTAGAGTGGTGGCAAGAAAACAAAGAGCGCGATAAAACTTCTATTATTGTGCCCGAAGGTGAAAATGCCGTTACCATTATGACCATTCACAAAGCCAAAGGGTTAGAGTTTCCGGTGGTAATAACGCCCTTTGCAGAGTGGGACATGAAACCCGGTAAAGACCTTATTTTATGGGCTGCATCAGACCATGAACCTTTTAACCAAATGGGCGTAGTGCCGGTTAAGTTTTCCTCCGCCCTCCAAAACACCCACTTTGCCTACCTGTACCATAAAGAACTGCTGCAATCTTATATGGACAACCTAAACCTCTTATATGTGGCTTTTACCCGCCCCACTGAGGAGCTGTATGTTTGCACCAAGTTTGCCGCTAAACCCAATGCCGATGAGGTGGACGGTATTTACAAACTCCTATTTAGCACGCTCTCCCAATTTCCGCTTGCCCAACATTTTGACCCCGATTCCGGTGTGTTTGCCTATGGCGAACGCGTAAACTGGGAAAAATTTGCACACCACACCACAACTGACATTACCCCGCTCAACCAATACCTAAGCCACCATTACGAACCTAAAATTACCCTCCGTACCGACTCTAAACGCTACTTTACCCTATTTGACCATGCTACTGCCGAACCCCTTAAAATGGGGCAAAAAATACACAGTGTACTGGAAAGAGTGGTGCAACCTGCCGATGTAGATAAGGTAATCCGAAAACTCCAAATACAGGGTTTGCTCACCGCCGCCGATGAAAAACCGATAAAACACCGCATTAACCAAATTTTTCAATTGCCGCAGGTGCAAAACTGGTTTAGCCCGCACTGGGAGGTAATGGCTGAACGCACCATTTTAATTGACCAAAAAAATCACCGCCCCGATAGGGTTCTGCTGCACCAAAACCAAGCCGTAGTAATTGACTACAAAACCGGCGACCCAAAACCCCAACACCTAAAACAGGTAAATGCCTATGCCTATTTTTTAACCCAAATGGGTTATGAAGTTGCCGGTAAGTACCTGCTCTACATAGCAGAATTAGGTGCCGAAGTGGTAGAACTGCCCTAAGAATAACCCGATGTGCCTATCTAAACCACCCCGGCAATGTGGATTTTACCTATCCTTTTTCTGTACTATCCTTATCCTCCGGTTCTTCGGGGTTGGGTGGTGGTTGTGTTGGGGTGTTTTCATGCCGCAGGGGTTCTGCATTGGCGGTTTGGGCAGAGGCAACAGTAGTAGCATCAGTATTGATATTGGCGGTTGCCTCCTCTTGCTCCTGTGCATCGGGAACTAAGTCTGTTGCATCTGTTTGCGCTTTATCTTCTTCTAAATGGGCAAAAAAATTGCGCTGAAACAGTAAAATAGAAAACACGCCTAAGGTAATGGCAGTATCGGCAATGTTAAAAACCGGGCGGAAAAACATAAAATAATCGCCCCCCCAAATAGGAATCCATGTGGGCAGCCAGCCTTGGTAAATAGGAAAATGCAGCATATCTACCACCTTACCATACAAAGGGGGCGCATATCCGCCGCCGGCAGGTAAAAAGGTAGCAATTTGGTTATGACTGTCAGAAAACAATACGCCGTAAATGGCGCTGTCAATGATATTACCTATAGCGCCCGATAAAATTAACGCCATACTTGCCACCAAGCCGGTAGTAGTATCGGGCTTGCGGATAATGCTGCGCAAAATAATTATCAGAAAAAACACCGCTACTATCCTAAACACACTTAGCGCAAGTTTACCGTAATCGCCACCCAGCCTAAGCCCAAATGCCATGCCTTCGTTTTCTACAAAATGAATTTTAAACCATTCAAAAACATGGATTTCCTCCCCTATCATAAGATGGGTTTTTATCCAAATTTTACTAATCTGGTCAATAAGCAAGACCAGTACAACAATGGCAAGCGCTACGGCAGATTTATTGGTTCCCAAAGGATAACAAGAGGTTAATTATGAACGGTTTTGTTGGGGGTAATGCGGTTGATTTTTCCGGCAAAAGGCGTTAAGAAGAACTATGTGAGTTGGGCAATAAGCATAAAGCCTCGCCATAGCAGTTAGAGCAGATGATTGTTTGCTAACTGCCTACCTATGAGCTATTGTAAAGTGTGCGAATAAGTGCTTACTGCGTAATATGTTGTCTTTCTTTTGCTTCAATGCTAAGCGTAGCATGAGGCACTGCTCGCAACCTATCTTTGGGTATCAGTTTGCCGGTAACCCTGCAAATACCATAGGTTTTGTTTTCAATGCGAATAAGGGCATTTTCTAAATGTTTAATAAACTGCAACTGCCTTGAAGCCATTTGGTTTAGGTATTCCTTTTCATTGGTACCCACTCCGTCTTCGCTACCAACACTTTTAGAGTTTGGATTTTCTACTAATTGTTTTACCTGATCTTGGTAGTACGCCAAGTCAAGTTTAGTGGCTTCTAATTTAGTGAGTATCAGCTCTTTAAACTCTTTCAGTTCTTCGTCGCTGTAATGCACTTTTTCTTTTAGCTCGTTACCGGTTAAGTCGGGGTTTTCTGCCATAATTTTTTTGTTAGTTCAGGGTTAAAAATGTGGTAATCAAGAACAATGCTTCACAAGAAGGAGGTGTGTTATGGCGCAGGTTTAGCGTAAATAATACAATTAAGGCGGTTTTGGTTCACGCTTGCGTGTTAATGTGTTGTGTACTGGGGTTTAGTTGTGGGTTATCCAAACTTTAAGAGGCAAGTCGTTTACCTCTATGGTAATGCTTTGGGGCAGCAAATCAATTACGTCTAATACTGTGGCAAGTGTTTCGGCGCATATATATTGGGCAAAATTGTTTACCGCCCTCATCATATTTTCGGGTTGGTCGGGTTTTTGAATGGCAAGGTGTATGCGGTCGGTTACTTTAAAGTTTTGTTCTTTGCGGATATTTTGGATTCGGTTTACGAGTTCACGGGCAAAACCTTCGTCTTGCAGGGTTTCGGTTATGGTTACATCAAGGGCTACGGTTAGTCCGTTCATGCTGTTTACCTGCCAGCCGGGTATATCCTCGGAACTGATGACTACATCAGAGACGAAAATTTCTACCGGTTCGTTGTCTATCATCAGGGTAAGCGCGCCCTTTTTTTCCAATTCGGCTATTTTTTCCTGACTCAGTCCTTCTTTTACGGTATTGCCTTGTTTGTCTTTTACCCCTTCTAAGAGTTCTTTTGCCTTAGCCATGTTTTTACCCAATCGGGCGCCCAGTTTTTTAAAATCGGGTTTTACCCTTTTAGTTACCAAGCCCGATGTATCGGTAATAAATTCCAGCTCTTTCACGTTCACCTCCGTTAAGATAAGGTCTTTTACCTGCTCTATTTGTGTTTGTTGGGCGGCATTAAGCACCGGAATGAGTAATTTTTGCAGCGGCTGGCGCACTTTTATTTCGGTTTTTTTGCGCAGGGCAAGCGCCATAGAGGATATGTCTTGCGCCATTTGCATGCGTTCTTCTAATTTGGTGTCAATGTATTGCTCATTTGTCTGTGGAAATAAGGCAATGTGTACCGATAAGTTATTTTCTTTACCAGATGCAGTATTGAGGTTGCCATACAGCCAGTCGGAAAAGAAAGGGGCAATGGGCGACATTATTTTGGCAATGGTAACAAGGCAGGTATAAAGGGTTTGGTAGGCAGCCACCTTGTCGGCATTGTACTCACCTTTCCAAAAACGGCGGCGGCAGAGGCGCACATACCAGTTGCTCAGGTGGTCGGTTACAAAATCGGCTATTAGGCGGGCGACGCGAGTAGCTTCGTACTCTGAATAAAGAACATCGGTTTGTTTACAGAGCGAGTTGAGCAAGGAAATAATCCACCTGTCAATTTCGGGTCTTTCGTGCATCGGTATATCGGGCTCGGCGTAGTTAAAGCCGTCCACATTGGCATACAAGGCAAAAAAGGCGTAAGTATTAAACAAAGTGCCAAAAAATTTACCTTTCAGTTTTTCTTCGTCAAACAGCAGGTTTTCCCATGGGTTGGAGTTTGAAATAATATACCATCGGGTAGCATCGGCTCCGTATTGGTTTATTATGGTAAATGGGTCAAGGGCGTTGCCTAATCGTTTGCTCATTTTTTGCCCGTTTTTATCCAGCAGCAAGCCATTAGAAACCACCGTTTTATAGGCTACCGAGTCAAAAATCATAGTAGCAATGGCGTGCAGGGTATAAAACCAGCCTCGGGTTTGGTCTACGCCTTCGGCAATAAAATCGGCAGGAAACTGACCTTTGAGTGATTTAAGTTCAAAAGGGTAGTGCCATTGTGCATAAGGCATAGCGCCACTGTCAAACCAAACGTCTATAAGGTCGGGTTCGCGGCGCATTGTTTTACCCAATGCTGAAACCAGCGTAATATAATCAATATGGGGGCGATGCAGGTCAAAAGTATTATCAACAAGTTTAACCAAGAAGGCTTCGTTTTGCTGCATTTCTGTTGCGGTTAAACAGCCCGATGCAAGGGCATCGTCAATGGCAGTTTTTAGTTCCTGCACTGAGCCTATGCAAAGCTCTTCGGTTCCGTCTTCGGATCGCCAGATAGGAAGGGGTGTGCCCCAGTAACGGCTTCGGCTCAGGTTCCAGTCGTTGAGGTTTTCTAACCAGTTGCCAAACCTGCCTTCGCCCGTTGAGGCGGGTTTCCAGTTAATGGTTTTGTTTAGCTCAGCCATGCGCTCTTTGCAGGCAGAGGCTCGTATAAACCACGAGTCGAGGGGATAGTACAAAATGGGTTTATCGGTACGCCAGCAGTGAGGGTAGTTATGTGCGTATTTATGTACATTAAACGCTTTGCCTTCCAATTTCAATTTAACGGCAATATCCACATCGGGGTCTTTAAAATCTTTACCCTGATTTTGGTAATCCTTTACATATCTGCCCGAAAACTCGCCCACTGTATCCACAAATTTGCCCTGCCTGTCCACTAAGGTAAGCGTACCTATACCGTTGTTAATGGCGGCTCGGCGGTCGTCTGCACCAAAGGAGGGAGCTGTATGTACTATACCTGTGCCGTCTTCGGTAGTAACAAAATCGGAGGTTATGGTACGGAAGGCATCGGTAGCGCCTTGCAGCGGCTCAATAGGGTTGCCGTAGGGCAGAAGTTGTTCATAGCGCAGCCCGGCAAGTTGTTTACCCAGCCAGTAATCGGTTATGCGGTAGGGGAGCAGTTTATCGTGCGGAGCATATTGCATGGGTGCGGTTTCGCCGTTTGGGTCAAACCATTTATGCAGCAGGTCTTTTGCCAGAATTACACTTACGGGTGCGGCGGTGTAGGGGTTAAAAGTGGTTACTGTTACGTAGGTAATGGCAGCGCCCAGTGTAAGGGCAGTGTTGGAGAGCAATGTCCAGGGGGTGGTAGTCCATGCTAAGATGCGCACATCTTCATCGGGGGTTGAAAACAAAAAGCCCGATTGCTCGTTTTGTATCACCTTAAACATAGCCACGGCTGAGGTATCTTTTACCTCTCTGTAACAGCCGGGCTGGTTTAACTCATGGGAGCTAAGCCCCGTGCCGGCAGCAGGCGAGTAGGGCTGTATGGTATAGCCTTTATAAAGTAGTCCTTTTTGGTAAAACTGTTGCAGCAGCCACCATAGGGTTTCTATGTAGTTGTTTTCGTAGGTAACATAGGGGTTGCTCAAGTCCACCCAGTAGCCCATGAGTTCGGTAATGTTATTCCATATTTCGGTATATTTTACCGCTTCTTTTCGGCAGTGGTTGTTGTATTCTTCAATGCTTATGGTTTTACCTATATCTTCTTTGGTAATGCCCAGCATTTTTTCAACTGCCAGCTCAATGGGCAAACCGTGTGTATCCCAGCCTGCCTTGCGCTGTACTTGCTTGCCTTTTAGGGTATGAAACCGGCAGTAAAGGTCTTTTATGGTACGGCTCATTACGTGGTGAATGCCCGGCAATCCGTTTACAGAGGGCGGACCTTCGTAAAACACAAAAGACTCGCCGTCTTTTCGGGTTTCTACGCTTTTTTCAAAAATGCGGTTTGCTTTCCAAAATTGCAGTATTTCGGCATCTATCTGCGGTAAGTTGAGCTGTTTTACTTCTTTGTATGCTGCCATAATCTGTTTGTAGCTTGTGCCATACAGGTAATTACCGGTAAAATAACACCACCCCAAAGGTAGGGGTTCTTAAAAATTGCGCAAAGATAAGCATATTTATTGGGTTTAGCAGGTATAAAAGTGAAAAGTTGTTAGTGGGTAGTGGTTTGGTAGATAGTAGAGTAGATAGTAGATAGTAACTCCTAACTCATAATTCATAACTCATAATTAATAATAATCAACTATTATATGTATCGGGTTTACCTGCTTTTGGTAGCGCTTTAATGTATTTTAGAGTGACTTGTTTGGCGGTTTAGCGTCTTTGTTGTATTATTGCAGCTTAAAAGGTGCATTGTACTGCAACAAAAAAAATGTTTTCCTCGTTAAACCCTTTGTGCTTTGTTGCATCTATTATAGCGTAACACACAACAAAAAAACTGAAAAAAATTAACAAACATAAAAAACAATTAAGCATGAAAAAGTGGATATTTGTAGCCCTTTTGGTAGGTTTAGTAGTAAACACGCAGGCTTATGCTCAAAAGCGCGCCGGTAACAAGGAGAAAAACCAAAAAGAGGTTCAATCTGAGGACAAAATTCAAAAAGCCGGTGAAGTAAAAGCTGCCGATGTACCCCAAGTACAAAAAAAGAGTGTAGAAGAGCGTGCCAACATTATTACGCAATCTTTGGTAGAGGTTCTTAAATTAAATGCTGACCAAACCCGCAAAGTACACGCCGCCAACGTTTTGGCTACCAAAAAAATAGACGATCTGCGCGAAAACCGCCAAGAAAAAGCCAAAACCTTTAAAACCGAAATTAAGGCTGCTTATGATGAGCGCGATATGCAAATTAAAGCCGCCCTTACGCCCGAACAGGTAAAATTGTATGAAGAAAGCAAAACCAAGTTCCGCGAAAAAAGAAACAATAAGTAGTACGCAAGTATCTAATAACCCAATTTGTACAAATAGCCCCGATGTGTAAAAGCATTGGGGCTATTTTTTTGTTTCAACAGATACGCCGGTTCTGCATTTTCATTGTACCTTAGCGTAATAGTTTTTGTTTAGCCACTTAAAGTTGTTGCATTTATGCGTTTACTATCGCTTTTAAAGGTTATTTTGGGGGTATTGGCATTGAGCGCTACTACCCTAATGGCACAAGACGATGATGATTTGTTAAAATTATTAGGCGAGGAAGAAGAGCCGCAAATAGAATACGTAAAGGCAAGTTTTAAAACGAACCGCGTAATAAATGCCCACTCGCTTGAAAACACTGCCGGTGGTGTGCTTGATGTAAAAATATCGCACCGGTTTGGCTACCTCAACAGCGGGTGGGAAAATTTCTTTGGTATAGATAATGCTACAGTGCGCTTAGGTGCAGATTACGGCATTACCGATTGGTTGGGCGTGGGGTTTGGCAGAAACAGTTTTGAAAAATTATACGATGGCTATATTAAAGCCAAAATTTTGCGCCAAAGTACCGGTAAACGCAAGATGCCCGTTACCTTAGCATACGTGGCTGCTATGGCAGTAAAAACTACGGAGTGGAGCAACCCCGAAAGGGAAAATTATTTTACCTCGCGCTTGTTTTATACCCACCAGCTCATCATTGGCCGCCGGTTTAGCGAGGCGTTTTCTTTGCAACTTATGCCTACCTTAGTACACCGAAACTTAGTGGCTACACTGGCAGAAAAAAACGATGTTTTTGTAATGGGCATTGCCGGAAGGCAAAAAATAACCAAACGCATAGCCTTTAATGCCGAGTACTTTTATATTTTCCCTAATCAGGTGGCAGCTGATGTACGCAACTCGCTATCATTAGGGCTGGATATTGAAACCGGCGGACACGTTTTTCAACTGCATTTTACCAACTCTAACGCCATGAACGAAAAAGGTTTTATTACCGAAACAGCAGGCAAATGGCTTGATGGCGATGTGCATTTTGGGTTTAATATATCGCGTGTGTTTACCCTTGCACAAAAAAAGACAAAGCGGTAATAATGGTATTGGGTAATTAGTGTTGAAATTAACCACTAAAAAACCGGCTCCTGCATCACCTTTTTAAAGTGCATAACGGCAGCATACTCCTGCTCAAATTGACGGTAATAGTGCAATTTTTGCTGTTTGGTTAGTTGCAGCAGTTGTTCCAGTTCATCGAGCAACAAAAAAACGTCGTTTTGCAGTTGGGGGCGGTTAAAGTAGAGCATACCGGTGCGCCGTATAAGAAAATCGCAAAGGTTAGTAACCATTTCGTGCTGAACGCCATAATGCAGCTCGGCAAGGAGCAGTTGCTGTGCCGGGGTTATGCTGTTTCGGTGGTGGTAGTATTGGTCAAACAATTGGAGTAAAACGGGCGTATTAGAGCCATATTTCCACACTAACCCTTCAATTTGCAGGTGGGTTAAGCCCTTGTTGGCGCAGGTTTGGGCAAGCTCGTCAATAAAAGGCTCTACCGCATCGGGCTGCAGAAAATGCCCACCCGAAAGGGTAATATCATGGGTAATGGTATTTTTAACCGGTCGTCCTTCGGTTTTATAGAGTTGCTTAACCACCGCATCAACTACGCGTTCTGCCATTTTTCTGAATCCGGTAAGTTTACCGCCTGCAATAGAAATAAGCCCCGATACAGCATAAAAAATTTCATCTTTTCGGGATAAATCGGATGGGTCTTTACCGTCTTCGTGAATAAGCGGGCGCAGCCCTGTCCATGTGGACTTTACGTCTTCAAATGCCAACTTTACGGTAGGAAACATAAAATTAACCGCATGTAAGAGGTACTCCACATCTTCAGGTTGTGCAAGCGGGTTGGTTATGCTGCCGGTGTAGGTGGTATCGGTAGTGCCTATGTAGGTAGTGTTTTGGCGCGGAATGGCAAAAATCATGCGTCCGTCTGCCGGCACGTCAAAATAAACGGCTTGTTGTAGTGGCAGTCGTTTATAGGGTACTACTATATGTATGCCTTTGGTAAGATGCAGTCGTTTGCCACTGATGTATTCATCTTTACCTCTAACAGCATCTACCCACGGACCGGCGGCGTTTACCACCGTTTTTGCGCGTGCGGCAAAGGCTTTTTCGGTAACATGGTCAATGGCTTTTACCCCTGCAATAGCGCCGTTTGGGTGGTATAGAAACCCGGCTACTTCGGCATAGTTTAGGCAAACAGCGCCAAATTTATGGGCAGTTTTTAATACTTCTATGGTTAATCGGGCATCGTCTGTTTGGTATTCGTAGTAAAGTCCGCCGCCCAGCAGCACATCGGTACGCAGCAGGGGTTCCATTTGTATGGTTTCTTCTTTGGTGTGCATACTACGGCGCTCATCTTTATCTACTCCGGCAAGCCGGTCGTACATATATAATCCAAAAGAGGTGGCGTTAATGCCCAGCGAACCATTTTCTATAATAGGCAGCAACATTTTTTTAGGTTGCACTATATGTGGGGCTTTCTGGTGCAAAAGGGCTCGCTCATGGCCTACCTCTCTTACCAATGCCACTTCTAATTGTTTGAGGTAGCGCAATCCGCCATGAATGAGTTTGGTAGAGCGGCTGCTGGTGCCTGCGGCAAAATCCTGCATATCGAGCAGTAGGGTTTTTAGACCTCGTGAGGCTGCATCAAGGGCTATGCCTGCACCGGTAATACCACCGCCAATGACAATGAGGTCAAAAACGGTGGCTTCTATATTGTCAAGGGTTTGGTTTCGGTTTAAGATGGTAAGGTTTCGGGTATTTTCCATATTAGGGTTTAGTCAAATGCTGTTATGAAAAAGGTGTTGGGTTAAGGGTTTTTAGAGCATACAACAAAGTGTAAAGGTAAGCGCCCAAACGCTGCAATTAGGCTTGGGTAAGGAGTCGCTGTATATCTTTTATATTACCAAAAAGCACCAGAATATCGTCTTTCTCAAAAATCATATCGGGCGCTGCCACGCCTACCACTTCGCTCACTTTGTGGGTAACGCCCAATACGTTTTTTTGCTCGGTTACTCTTATAATGGTTAAGATAACCACGTTGTATTTATTTCTGAAATTAACATCTCTTATACTTTGCCCCACGTACCTTTCGGGCACGGTAGCTTCAATGATGTTGTAGCGGTCGGTAAGGTTAAAAGAGTCAATAATGCCTTTAATATCGAGGCGTTTGGCAAGTCGTTCGGCGGTTTCGGCTTCGGGGTGAATAATATGGGTTATGCCCATTGCCTCCAATACCGTTTGGTGTAGGGGCGAAATGGCGCGTCCTATCACCTTTTTCACATTAAGTTGTTTAAGTACTGCGGTAGCCATAATAGAAGCACCCACATCTTCACCAATAGCTACAATAGCCACATCGGTTTCTTTTAGGGGTAGGGTTCTAACTGCCTGTATATCGGTAGAATCGAGGCAAACGGTGTGGGTTATGGCATCTCGCAGCAAAGATACTTTGGTCATAGAGTTATCTACCCCTATCACCTCATGCCCCATTTCGGTCATTTTAAGGGCTAAGGCAGCGCCAAAGTTACCAAGTCCTATTATAATAAATTTCATTGTTTTTTTTGGTTTTAAGCAGCTTTAGGAGATAAAGATTTCTTCTTTTGGATAGCGATACAAATTGGTTTTGCCGTTTTTGGTGGTTAATACATTTACCATACCTATGAGCAGGGTAAGCATACCCACTCTGCCAATAAACATGGTAACAATCAGCACTATTTTACTTGCAGCAGTTAGTTTGGCGGTAATGCCCAAGCTAAGTCCTACGGTACTAAAAGCCGAAAAACACTCAAAGGCTATGTTTACCAAAGTTTCGTTGTTGTTTACGGTTAATATACTTTGATTGTTTTCTTCAAAAAAAGTTACAAAGAAAACCGAAAAACCGATGGCAATAAGTGAGAGGGCAATAATGGCAAAAGCACGCCTAACTGCCTCAGCGGGTATTTCTTTCCAGCCTATTTCTATTTGTTCTTTGCCCCTTGCTACGCTTACAAAATTAAGGGTGCCTATAGCAAAGGTAGTGGTTTTTATGCCGCCACCGGTAGAGCCGGGCGAAGCGCCTATCCACATAAGCAGTAAATAAATCATGATGGTAGGCGAAGACAGTAGCCCCATGTTTACCGAGTTAAAACCTGCGGTGCGGGGAGTAACGGAGCCAAATACCGATGTAACCAACTTGCCCCACCAGCCCTCATGCTCTGTTAGCGAGTGATTGTACTCAAAAACGGCAAATAAAACAGCGCCAAACACCAACAAAAAAAGGGTAGTATAAACCACTATTTTGGTATTGAGCGAAATAATGGGGTGAACATAATGGTAGCGTTCTGATTTGAGCAGGCGGTAAACCTTGTCCTTTACAATATTTTTGAGGTAAGTGTAATAATCAAACAAGATAGAAAAACCAATACCTCCTAATATAATAAGCACAGCAACAATAAGGTGTATATTGTAATTGTGTCTTATTGGCTCTTCGTACAAACCGTTGGTATAGGTAGAAAAACCGGCATTGCAAAAAGCCGATACCGAATGAAAAAGGGCAAAAAACAACCTTTCGCCAAAAGATGTAAAGGCGGCAGGATTGGAGCTAAAAAAAATAAGCAACGCACCAATGATTTCAATAGAAAAAGTAACAACAATAATTTTAATGAGCGTTTTAAAAACCTCGCCTATCTGCTCCACATTTATCATGTCTTTTACCATAAGCTGGTTCTGAAATGAAGAAGCTCCTTTAAAAAATAGGGCAAAAAAGTTGGTAAAAGTCATAATGCCTAAACCGCCTATTTGAATTAAGAGCATAATAATAACCTGTCCCAATCGGGTAAAATCGGTAGCGGTATCTGCCACTATCAGCCCGGTTACACATACAGCGCTGGTAGCCGTAAACAGGGCATCGGTAAAGGTGATGCGTTTGCCGGTAGTACTCATTACCTCTGCCGTAGCATTGGGCAACATGAGCAATAATGCACCTATAAAAATGATAAAAGCAAAACTAAGAGCAAAAATAAGAGCCGGGCTGTTTGTTACCTGCAAAACATTGGCGCTCCGGTTTGATATTTCTTCTATAAATACAAGCAGAATTATTACGTACAGCAGGGCATTGGTAAAAACAGTGTCGGTTTCGGCATTGTACGCCTTAAAAAAATCGGGCAGAAAAATAACGCCCAGCAAAAAAAGAAATGCCATTACCATTAACCCAAACTGCGCCCAGTTTTCTTTTACAGAAAACGACCGGTTCAGAAAAATGAGTGCATTCCGAAATAGTAAGGCAACAAAAAATATGGCTATAAATACAATGTATGCCAAAAACATGCGGCGCTCCATTTCGGGCGTACTGCTAAAACCCATGTCATACAAAGACAGTAGCAAAGCAGCAAGGCTTATCCACAACAAAGTAGCATCTACTAACCGAGTAATAACGGATTGAAAACGACGCAGTATTTTGCCGATGCGCTCCGGCGTTTTAGACCACTCCATGAAAAGGGACTACAAAATAAGAGGCAAAGGTAAAAACCTTATGGGCATACTTGTATGTTTTATAGCCAAAATCATTAAATAACCTTCGGTTTATGATTAGGCGCTATTTTGTTACCACATGCAGCAAAGAAAAAGAAGCTCATGCCGCACTGCTGCCTGCCTTAAAACGTTACACTAATGCCCGCATAACGCAGGTTTACCAACGCAGTTTGCAACAAAACGCAGGATTTATCATTTTATCGGGCAAATTTGGGTTACTTTTACCACATCAACCCATTCCTTGGTACGACGAAGCGCTTACTTCCCTCAAACTGCCCGATTTATTGCCCATCATTACCAAACAATTACAGCAATGGCAACCTGCCGGTATTACCTTTTTTGCCAAAAATCATCTCGTTTTTCCCGATTGGGAGCCCTATTACCATGCTATTTACCTACCCTGTACCCAATTAAACATACCTTTTGAGCATCGGCTTATTTACTAAAACGGCAAAACTATGGTGTAGCTTGGGCAATACGATTTTATACATAACCTGCCATGTGCTAAAACCCCTTGCCAATTGCCGGTGTTAATGCAGTTATTGCCCCATAACTACCGTTTTACATACACTCACTACTACCCCGCCATGCCATTTTACCCTGCCGATGCGCGCAATTTTTTATCTAAACTTACCCCTAAGCGGGTTTGGAATGTGGTAAAAATTTTGTCGTCTTATTATGCTGCCAAATTAACAAAGAAGCCCTACCAATGGGGGCTGCCGTTTAATATATCGTTTGAGCCCACTACTGCCTGCAATTTGCGCTGCCCTGAGTGCCCCAGTGGTTTGCGTTCTTTTACCCGCCCTACGGGTATGCTGCGCAAAGATTTTTTCAGAGAAACGGTAAATGAGCTTGCCGATACGCTGGTGTACCTGTATTTTTATTTTCAGGGCGAACCGTATTTAAATCCCGATTTTTTAGGCATGGTGCAATATGCCGCCAAACGGGGCATTTATACCGTAACCTCTACCAACGGACATTTTCTTACGCCCGAAAATGCCCTAAAAACGGTAGAATCGGGCTTAGACCGCATCATCATTTCTATTGACGGCGCTACACAAGAAACTTACCAAGCCTATAGGATAGGCGGCAAATTAGACAAGGTGCTGCAAGGCGCTCAAAATTTGGTTAATTGTAAACACCAACTGAAATCAAAAACGCCCCATATCATTTTTCAGTTTTTAGTAGTGCGCCCCAATGAGCATGAAATAGAAAGTGTGCAGCAAATAGCCAAGCAAATAGGGGTTGATGAGGTAAAACTGAAAACTGCCCAAGTATATGACTATGAACACGGCAATCCGCTCATTCCTACCATTGACCAATACTCGCGCTACCAAAAACAGCCCGATGGTACTTATACCATTAAAAACAAACTGCTCAACCACTGCTGGAAACTTTGGCACTCTTGTGTTATTACTTGGGACGGGCGCATTGTGCCCTGCTGTTTTGACAAAGATGCCCAGCACCAATTGGGCGACCTGAAACAGCAATCGTTTGCCCAAATCTGGCACAGCGAGCCTTATAACCGTTTTAGGCGCGCCATTTTAAAATCGCGCAAAGAAATTGATATTTGCGCCAATTGTTCAGAGGGCACTAAGGTGTGGGCATAATGGGTTTACGGTGGTTGTGGTTATGCCCGGCTCAGCATTTGTAGGTTTCCGCCGTTATTACTCGCCGCTTCCTGCTTCGGCAACCATTCTAAATCCTATGTTATGGTAAGC
Source organism: Bacteroidetes bacterium UBA2322 (assembly GCA_002345145.1). Classification (GTDB taxonomy): domain Bacteria; phylum Bacteroidota; class Bacteroidia; order Chitinophagales; family UBA2359; genus UBA2359. The sequence continues at coordinate 43,374 of DDVC01000154.1, read as the reverse complement.
ATAGTTGGCAGCGCCGTTGTCGGTAAAAGATATTAGGCACCGGTTGGGTTGGCTGCTCCAACTGCCGCCACACATAACCTTGTGCAGAGCCAGTAGGCTGCTTGTCCACTCCCACACATTGCCGGTCATATCGTACAAGCCGTAGGCATTGGGTTTTTTCTGTTTTACGGGTTGCACCTGTCCGCCGCTATTGCTTTCATACCAAGCCACTTCGTTTAGGTTATTGCTGCCGGCGTATTGGTATAATTCGCCACCTTGTGCGGCAAACTGCCATTCGTCTTGGGTAGGCAGCCTTCCTCCCATCCACTTGCAAAAAGCCTCGGCATCAAGGGCGGTTATGCCGGTAATGGGCAGTGTGGTGTTGGTTTCTGCCATGCCCACCTGTTTGTAAAACGGATTGCTGCCGGTGTGTATGTGGTATATGCTGCCTTCTTTCAGCCACTCGGGGTAATTGGCATTGGTAGCTTTGCAAAATGCCAAATACTGCCCAATGGTAATTTCGGTTTCGCTCATGCGCAGATTTTTACCCGGTATGGGTACCATGCGAATGAACGGCTTGCCCAAAACCCCCACGTTAATGCCCGGGGTTATTTTGGGTGATGGTGGCAGCAGCCACTCCTTTGCCGTATCCCAAAGCATACTTACCCCTATTCCTACGCCAAATAATACTGCCATTACACCTATAATGGCTGCCCAGTAAGCAAAAGTACTTTCGGTTTCATCGGGCTGGGGTTCTGCTTTGGGTTGTTTTGGTTTAGCAGTAGTTTTTGGTTGGGTTTTGCGCTTTTGGGGTTTTTCAATTATGGTTGCTAATTCTTCGGTTTTGTCCTCTTCGTTGTGGTTGGTGTTTATCGGGTTAATGATGGTGTCCATTTCGGCTTCGGCAAATAGGGGCGGCGCTATTATGGATAGTAGTTCTTCGGCTTTTTGGGGGCGCTTATTTCGTTCAAAAGTTAGCGCCTGTTGCACGGCTTTTTGCACGGGCTGTGGTATAAGGTGAAGCAGCGGGGGAGTGGGTTTAGTAAGCAGCAGTTGGTAAAACCGAGCCTGTCGGGTTTCATCGCTGCCCTCGTGGGAAAGTTTAAAGGGTAGTTCGCCGGTATAAAGCTGGTAGGTAAGCACGCCCCAGCTCCACAAATCGGTATTTTTACCAATGGTTTCTGAGCCGCCCAATTGCTCCGGCGAGGCATAGTATAACGAACCGCCCACAAACGAATTGTCTGTATCATTTCCCGATTGTGCTTTGAGGGCTTTGGAAATACCAAAATCGGTAATTTTGGGTATGTAGGTATGCTCTCCTTTAATGGTAGCCTCAGCCATTAGTATATTTTGCGGCTTCAAGTCGCGGTGTATAATGCCATTTTTGCCACAATTGTTGTGCAGGTGCATTACACCTTGCAGTATTTGGGTGGCTATACTTAGTTTTTCTGCATCAGACAGGGCGGTTTTGGTAAACAACTGTTTCAGGTTGCCCAGCGCATAATAATCCATAATGGCATAGTCAAACCGGCTATGGGCAACCTTAATGCGGTAACAGGCTTTGTAATAGGCAATGTTTGGGTGAGGCGGTATTTGTTCTTTTACCAATTTTGCCTCCTCCATAAGGGTATAGCTTATGCCCTCGCCTTTAACCTCACTGGCTTTAACGGCTACGTTTCGGGTACGCAGCGTATCGGTGGCTACAAATACTTTGCCAAAACCGCCCTCTCCTATGGCATCGGTTTCCTCGTCAAAGGCATAGTATCGTTTCAGCTCTTCATAGGTGGTTATGGTTACTGACATAGGCGGTTAGGGGCTTATTTTACCGGTGGTTTACGTGGCAAATATACACCTTTTGGCTGTAATTAAGGGCAGCAAGGCACAATAACCGGTTTTGGGCAAACCGGTTAGAAATTGGCAGAAGTTTATTTACTCGGCAAATCGGGGGTCTTTAATAAACTGGGGGTCGGTTAGGGTTTTAAGGAAAGCGATGATTTTGGTCTGTTCCAGTTCGGTCATGGGTATGCCGGGTGTGCCATCGGGTTGTATGAGGAGGGAGTCTAAGGTTTGGGAGGGCAGAACGCCGCCGGCATAGTGTTGTAACACTGCTTCTAAGGTGCCTATGCTGCCGTTGTGCATATAGGGGTAGGTATATTGCAGGTTTCGGAGCGAGGGCACTTTAAATTTACCTGTATCATTGGGGTTAAGGGTTACTAAAAAACGCCCTTTATCATCGTCAAAACTATCTTTAATGCCGTTGTTTCTGAAAGAGAAATCCGAAAACAAATCGGTAGCATGGCAGGTGTTGCACTTTTTTTCTTTAAACAGTTGCAGCCCCTCCAATTCATCGGGCGTAAGGTTGCCACCGGCTTCGTTTCGCACATATTTATCATAGCGCGAGTTGGCAGAAACCAACATTGCCATAAACTGCGATAGGGCTTTGGTAAGGGTTTGGGTGTTTATTTCATCGGAGCCAAAGGCATCGGTAAACATTTTGCGGTAGGTTTGCTGTCGTTTTAGTTTAACCATCAGGTTGGGCAGTTGCTCGTCCATTTCTACGGGGTTCTGAATGGCGTTTAGTCCGGTAAAATCGAGGTTATGTACGCCGCCGTCCCAGAAAAAGGTAGTATGCCAAACCATGTTCATAACTGCGGGGGCATTTCGGATACCCAATTTATCTTCAATGCCGTGGCTTACCGGGTGTGCTGCGTTTGAAAAAGCGGCGGTTGGTATATGGCAAAAACCGCACGATACTGAGCTATCGCGCGAGAGTATGGGGTCGAAAAAAAGTTTTTTACCCAGTGCAAAACCTTCGGGGGTAATGGGGTTGGTATCTGTGTTGTAAACGGGTTGTGGAAAGTTGGCGGGTAAAAACAAGCTAATATCGGGTTGGTTATCTTCGGGTTTACAAGAGGTGATAAAGGTTGTAAATGCCAGCCCAAATAGGAGCGCAATAAGTTTTATGTATTTGATTTTCATTTTTTTAGTTGATTGAACGGTAAAGAAAATGGTACAAAACAAAAAGCCGCCGATATTTGCCAAAAAACAAATACCCGACGGCTTTTTTGGGGCAATATACCTGCCATACTGATGCCCTTATGCTAAATTGGGGTTGCTTTTATGGAGGGAAATTTCTTCTGCCGGGGGCGGCTGTTTAGTCGTTATGAATATGGTCAAGACTAAACATATCGGCATAATTATTGGCAATACTGGTAGAAAAGGGTGCAAACATTACATTAGAATGTTCGGCTACACTAAGTACGTTAGGCGTTTTAAACACTTCCAGCACATCGGCATAAATATGTACTTCGGGATGGCTGTCTTTTGATACGCTTGCCTTTTCGTTCATTGAAGAGGCAACCGATATGTTTTTGATATTGTTGATAGTGGGGCTGCTGTAACCACCAAAACCGCCTATGTGGTAAAAGAACAGATTGCCGGCTTCTGTAGATGCGGGCGAGGTGCCTTCTACTTTTACAAAAATATAACCACTGTTCCACATCCAGTACATACCTTGTGCATCGCCGGCGGGGTCTAAAGCACCGGTGCGTTGGCTAATATCGGAGGCGCTTTTTAAGCTATCAACGCCCAATAAAAATTCAACGCCTACGTAGTCGCCGCCGGGTACATTTTGCAGGGTAATTTCTTGGCTTGCAGGGGTATCGCCTTTAACCAAAAAGTAGGAGTTAGGCACTTCATAAGTAGTACCATCTGCTTTTTTGAGTTTAAGATTGCTAACGTAGTAATTAAAAGTAGAAAAGGTTACGCTTTCGCCGGCAGCATTGGTGTATGCCTGTCCAAAATTGAGCTTGCTGTTTCCGGCACGATTTTCAAAGTGCAGGGTAAGCGGACCGGGCGTAACTTCGTCATCTTTGTCGCAGGAGGTAATGCCAAACATGGCAAAAAGGGTTGTAAGAGCAAAAACGAATGAAAGTATTTTTTTCATGATGGATTTATGTTGAAGAAAAAGGTGAAATTGGTTAAAAATGAAACAAATTGGTACGGCTACCCACAATTATGGGCAGCAAATTATACTTTACAAGCATAAGTTATGCTTGCCAATAACTACGTGGTTATGATTAATGTGGCGTTAGGCGCACTGCCATACAGCAGGCACGTTATGGCATGTACCCATAAACAGCAATTTTCCGGCTAAAACAGAGAAATTTAGGATTGACTATTATATGGGGCTATCCAAACAGTCAATTAGGTGTGCTGCGCCGGTGGCGGGTGAAATATGGCTGCCATAAAGCCCGATGTTAAAAGGGGCTGATTAGTAGGGTAGGATAGGGCAGGTATAAATTGCGCAGGTATTTGTTTAAGTTGCAGTTGTTGTATGGAGCCAAAAACATCTAAGTTTACCTCTTTTAAGAGGGCGGTATTGTGGCGCGTATTTTGCTCCGATTGTTGTAATTGTTTTTCAAGGTAACACTTGCCCTTGCACTGCATTTGGGGCTTGTCTTTATTTTGGCAAAGGGTGTTGGCAATGTAGGATTGTTTTACGGAAAACGCCAAGTTTACGAGCCACATAGTATTACTACTTAGTAGCAATACCGCACTAAGTAATAATAAAATGAGCCTATTTAAGACAAGTTTCACACATCAAAGATAGCGCTTTGGCACTAAATATCAAAAGAAAGTACAAAAATTTTATCGGGACTATTTTTGCTGGGCTATATTGCGCAAACTGTTTTTAAGGTATTCAATGGTATTGATTTGTTTTTTCAGGTCGAGTGAGAGTTTATTTTGTTCTTCTTTGTTTTGGTTGAGCCGCAACTCAGCACGTTCTAAAGAGGCTTTAAGGTCAATAATTTCGGCTAAAATATCTTTTTCGGTATTTTTTTGGGTAATGCGTTGTTTATCTAAGGCAAGGAGTTGTTTTTCTTCGGCGGCAAGTTTTGTGCTGATACCTTTTGCCGATTCGCTAATGGCAAAATCGGTTAGCATACGTTTAATGGCGTTCACCTTAGCCTCCTCCGATTTAGCCGTTACGTAGTTATTTCCGCCCATATCTATTTGCACTTTCACATAAGCGCCATTGGGGTAGCCTTCTATTTTGGAGTAGATATTAACCGGGTCATCACTCACACCTATTATATAAGCGCGTCCGGTGTAATATTCGGCTTTAGTGCCTTTGGTTTTACCGCCGTAGTTTTTGAGGTATTTGAGCCATGATTTTTCCACTTTTACCGGGTCGCCCGAAGGGATATTTACCCTAAAAGTAGGACCCTGATGGGCGTAAATGGTTTCAAAATTTTCGGCAAACTCAATTTTGGGCAGTTCGGGCATGGGTTGAAGCAGCGCAATAGAGTCGGCAGGAGCGGGTTTATTGGTTGCTTGTACCGGAGTGGGGTTTTGGGCTGGCAACTGCTGTGTTTGAGCATGCACTAATGATTGGTTAAAAAGAAAAATGCTAATGGCAACCTTGCACAGTGTTCTTAGTGTTGTTATGGTGTGTTTGTTCATATTTTGAGGTTAATTGAGTTAAATGAGTTATTAGTGGGCAATGGAAGTAAATCCCCACATTTATCGGGTACTATTTACTTTCAAAGTACAAATTACAGTTAAAAAAAAGTTTTTTTCAAATTTTTTGGCTGAAATTTGTGGTAAATAGTAAAAAAAGGGGGCTTTAATTTTGTGAATGGTCAGATTCCAGTATTTCTTTAAACTGCGAAGCTACAATAGTGCTAATAATAGTAGTTATGCCCGATAAGGCAGCCCAAATGCCGTTTTGTACTTCGTTTATTTGAAACTGCCCCTTTACTAAGTAGTAAATAACAAATGGCAGTACTGCGGTAGTAATGCCTACTACTAATGCGCCTATTACCTTGCGAAAATGCTGAATTACCATTGAAATAAACAAAAAACCCAAATAAAATACAGGCGGCAGCAGCAGTATGCCCACAGCAAAAGGAATATACCAACTTTGAACATAATGTTGCACACCACCGGCTAAGGCATGGCTGCCCATAACCAAAATTAATAACAATAATACAAACAAACTATTGAGCGAGGTATAGGCTAAAATGTAACGCAATTGGTATGCGCGCATATACCCAAAATAGCTTTTATCAACCGCTATATTTATAGGGTTTAGTATTTTATTTTGCAGAGCATTTATTCTGTCGGCAAACCGCTGATAGATGGTTGCTGATACGGTGTTGGGGTCGATGGCATTTAGAGATATTTCCGACATTTTATAATTGTGGGTTATATACCAAAGGGCTGAGAGTAAAAAGTTTAACCCCACTACTACCTGAAAAACGGTTAGCAACTGCACCCATTGAGCCAAATAAGCGGCAATGAGGCATAACCCAATGAGTTGAAAAAATTTCAAAAATGGCATCATCAGTAAATATCCGTACTGTAATTTGAGGGGTAATAACCTAAATATGAGGTTATCTGTATGGCGTGCATTTTCAAAAGTATCTTTACCCTCGCCCACTTTCAGTATTTTGGTTTGCCACAGCTCCTGCCATTTTTCTTCTATATTTACACCGGACTGCTTATATTGCTCTTCAAACAATTGGTAGTACCTCTCTTTAAATATAGCTTCGGTTATATCATTATCTAATTCACAAAACTGTTTTGCTTGTTCGCGGTCGGTTTCTTTGAGGTCAATGCGCACCCGAGAGGTCAGCCTAAGCATGGTAAAAAAGTTGTGCTTGTCTAACCCCCCTAATCTGCCAAAAACCGGATTGCCAAACGCAAAAGATGCAAACCTTGTATATAGGTACCGCATAAAAACAGAGGAGTAAACAAAAGCAATGATTATCAATACAACTGTTAATACCACCGATAACACTACCCCTGCCGTATTCCGAAATGCCCAACTTACTGTGGCTATGCCCACCAATATCCACAATACATCACCTACCACAAGCGCAACCGGATGTAAAAAAAGGTAGTAAAATGCCGTGGTAAGGCGCTCTGCAAGTCTTTTCTGTTTGGGGGCAACCGCATATATGCCTATTTCTTCGTTTATATCGTTCATAAAACAGTATTTTATTAGCCAAAGCTATTGATTTTTAGGTTACCGGAAAAACTTTTAGTCATTTTTTTGCAATTTCAATACCTGTTGTCAATTAATAGAGCTATTTGTTGACTGTATTTAGTTTTTTGTGCTGAATTTTTGCACATTAACCCATACTAAACTATAATAATGCCAACTCCTGTTCATACCATCGGGCTCCAAATTACAGCAGTAGTTATCTCCGCAATCTTATATTATTACCTATTTTTCATATCTATCAGAAGCCTTACTCTTTTTCCGGCAGTATTGTTTGCCGGTTTATTTCTGTTACATGCCCTACTCTACCGCCTTTCTACCCAATATCGCCCTTTGTTTTTTATAGCGCTATTAAGCGCCATCGGTTTTAGATTGCTGGCGCTGTTTGCCATTCCCAACCTATCAGACGATTTTTATCGGTTTATTTGGGACGGACGTTTGCTGGCTTCGGGCATAAACCCTTATGCAGATTTGCCCACTGATTTTATGAACGGCTCACTTAACCTACCCCAAGGTATTGATTGCCTGCTTTATGAACAACTCAACTCCCCTCTGTACTACACAGTTTACCCACCTGTTTGCCAATTTATTTTTTGGGTAAGCGCTGTTTTAGCGCCAAACAGCATACCGGGTGCAGTATTTATAATGAAACTCTTCTTGCTACTTTGCGAACTGGGTAGTATTGGGCTGCTCTACCGCTTACTAACGTGCTATGGCTTACCTGTTCATCGGGTTCTGCTGTATGCCTTAAATCCGATGGTTATTGCCGAGGTAATGGGTAATATTCACTTTGAAGGGGCAATGTTGTTTTTTTTGCTCGTTATGGTGTATTCGCGGTTAGTAGTTAAAAATATCCCAATTTCAGCTGTGGCAATGGGGTTGGCTGTTTGTTCTAAACTAATTCCACTCATTTTTATGCCATTTATGCTGCTTACCGTGCGCCCCAAAACGGCTTTAGTGTATAGCGCCGTAGTTGGATTAGTTATGGGCATCTGTTTTCTGCCTTTTTTGAGCGGGGAAGTGGTAAATGCCCTTGTTTCCAGCAGCGCCCTATACTATAACAAATTTGAGTTTAATGCCGGCATTTATTACCTCCTACGTCAGTTGGGTTATTGGTTATATGGCTACAACATCATAGCATGGTTGGGCAAGGTAATGGCGCTATTATCGGTATTGGTTATACTCGCCACTTCCTTTTGCAACAAGCAGGTTAGGGGCATGGGGGTTATTGGGGTACTATTGTGGATTTATGCTTCCTACATTTTGTTTGCTACCACCGTTCACCCTTGGTATATTGTACCCTTAGTTGCTTTTTGTTTATTTACCCCATACCGGTATCCGGTTGTTTGGTCGGCAATGGTATTACTCAGCTACAGTGCCTACTACCACAACCGCTACACCGAAAACCTGTATTTAGTAGCTTCAAGCTATTTGGTTGTAATGGTGTTTATGTTGTGGGAAGTGTGGGGTAAACCACTTGCACAAACAACTAAAATAGCAAAAGGGTAGTTATCTTTGTGCCAATAAGGCTAAATACAACTTATAGCAGGCTGCTTGAAATGCAGCATTTAAACGGTTTATCCGGTTTATTGTTTTTGCCTCACCAAGAAATGTTCAGATGATAGGCGCTGATATAGAAATTGCCATAGAATTTTTGTTGCAAAACCAATTGGTAGCCATACCCACCGAAACAGTGTATGGATTGGCAGCCAATGCCCTATCAGCAGAGGCGGTGGTGCGTATATTTGAGGTAAAAAACCGCCCATTTTTTGATCCACTCATTGTGCATACAGGCAGCCTTGCCCAAATAACCCAACTAACAGAGCAAATTCCGGACAAAGCATGGCAATTAGCCGAAAAACTGATGCCCGGACCGATTACCCTTTTACTGCCCAAAAAACCGATAATCCCAGATTTAGTTACCAGTGGCTTGCCCGATGTGGCAGTACGCATACCGGCACATCCGCTCACTTTGCAACTACTTACTGCCCTACCCTTTCCGTTGGCAGCGCCCAGCGCCAATCCGTTTGGCTACGTAAGCCCCACTACTGCCCAACACGTACAAGACCAATTGGGCGATAAAATTCCCTATATTCTAAATGGCGGAGCCTGTTCGGTAGGCATAGAATCTACCATTATCGGGTTTAGCGAGCCCTCACCTACCATTTACCGCATTGGCGGCATTAGTGTAGAAGAAATTATGTCTATCGTTGGTGAGGTTAATGTTCAAACCCACTCTGCCTCCAATCCTAAGGCGGCAGGCATGTTGCAAAGCCATTATGCACCCCTAAAGCCTTTGATTTTGGGCGAAATTGCCGATATGTTGCCCTTATACCCGATAGAACAAGTGGGCATTTTGTCTTTTTGTACCGATTATGGCGCACCCAACCAAATCATTTTATCTAAAAACGGCAATCTTGCAGAATCTGCCCGAAACTTATTTGCAGCGCTGCGACAGTTTGATACCATGCCGGTAACCCTTATTCTTGCCGAGCCGGTACCCAATACGGGCTTAGGTAGAGCCATAAACGACCGTTTAAGGCGTGCCGCTGCACCGGTTAGTCATTAAGCAAACTATGTTCGTCATTCGTTGGCATTACTCACTTTGGTTCACTCCTACTCTATTGCATGCTTTGGTTATCGCCACCACCCAGAATCCATGATGGCATCATGCACTTTTTCGGGCACCAAATAGCGGATTGATTTTTTTTGCCGCAACAGTTCGCGTATATAGGTGGACGATATTTCTATCATTGGCACTTTTAGCCTTTGTACATTGGGCAATTCTGTGTATAACACCGGCTCGTGGTTCACGCGCGGAAACACCAGTAAGTTGTAGTACTTCAATATGGCTTCATAGTTTTTCCACTTATGGAAATGCTCCATGTTGTCCTCGCCTATAATTACCCAGAATGCATAGTTGGGATATTTTTCTTGCAGGTAGGTTAAGGTGTTAATGGTGTACGAGGGTTTGGGCAGCATAAACTCTATATCGGAAGCTACTAACCGAGGGTTGTTTTCTATAGCTAATTGCACCAAGTGTAGCCTGTCGTACTGATTTAGCAGCGTTTTTTTTTCTTTTAGCGGATTCTGTGGCGAAACCACCAACCAAACCTGATCTATATGGGCATAGTTTGCCACTGTTTCGGCTATAATTAGATGCCCCAAATGTATGGGGTTAAAAGAACCAAACAACAAACCTATTTGTTTCCGATTTACACTCATGGTCAATATCAATTGAAGAATTGCAAATTTAAGCAGTTCTGTACTTATTTGCCCCTTTACAGGCAAGATTTCACCCATCCTGTTCGTTTTAAATCAGCATTACTCAACCAAAAAAGCAACACTGCTCTGTATCAGAACATGAAAAACCCAACCACCCTATTTGCCTTCTTTTTTGCTTTATTTTTCTTGCCTGCACCCACATCAGCGCCATTTGAATTAGATTGGTGCTACCAGCGTACCCTTTCATGGGACGATTTTTGGGGAGCGCCCGACCCGTACAGCCGTTATTCAGCTATTTCCTCTACCTACTTACAGGAAAAACACAAATGCGAGGTAAACAATAAATTCACCTACTCAGTAAGGTCTGTTTTTGTAAAAACATCTTCGTGGAGTACTGATAAAAAATCAGCCTCTCTCCTACACCATGAACAAGTACATTTTGACCTAACCGAACTACATGCCCGAAAACTGCGCAAATTATTTGCCGATTTACCCTATCCTTGCTATTTACCCACTAAGGCAATTAAATTCAAGATAGACAGCCTTTACGATGAACTGGAAAAAGCCCACCGGTTTTACGACCGTGATACCTACCACGGGCTTTATAGCAGCAAACAAGAAAAATGGGACAATCTGGTAGCTATGGGTTTACAATCTTTAGAAGACTTTGCCTGTAGTCCCTAAACCGCATTATGTTTCACGTGAAACATACCGATTTAGATTGGACTGCCAAACTTTTATTCTCTTACCTTATCAAAGACATCAGTTAGCTCCTCCCACAAAAAAAACCAATTTCTCGTCCAATCAACACCCATTGTTCCACGTGAAACAAAAGTAAAACCCTAAAACAAAGAAGTCTAACATTGTGCTTCTGGTGAGCATTCAGAAATACAATGTTTCACGTGAAACACAACAAGTAAGGAAAAGGGTTAGTGGCTAAAATTGAAAAATAAGCCCAAAATACCTAATTTTGCACAACAAACAAAACACCATGTTTAAAGAGTATGATGTAGTAGTAGTGGGCGGTGGGCATGCGGGGTGCGAAGCGGCAGCAGCAGCAGCAAATTTAGGCTCATCAGTTTTGCTCATCACCATGAATATGCAGGTAATAGGGCAAATGTCGTGCAATCCGGCAATGGGAGGTGTGGCAAAAGGGCAAATAGTGCGCGAAATTGACGCTTTGGGGGGATATTCAGGCATAGTAACCGATAAAACCATGATTCAGTTCAGGATGTTGAACCTATCTAAAGGTCCGGCAATGTGGAGCCCAAGAGCGCAAAACGACCGTATGTTGTTTGCTGCTGAATGGCGTTACATGCTCGAAAATACCCCAAACTTAGACTTTTGGCAGGATATGGTTACAGAGCTATTGGTAAAAGAGGGTAGGGTAATGGGGGTAAAAACCAGCCTTGGGCTTGAAATTCCGGCAAAAGCAGTGGTACTGACTAATGGTACGTTTTTGAACGGACTGATTCATATTGGAGAGAAAAATTTTGGCGGCGGCAGGGCAGGCGAGAGGGCAGCACACGGACTTACCGCTTGCCTGACTGCATTGGGCTTTGAATCGGGAAGAATGAAAACCGGCACCCCGCCACGCGTGGACGGAAGGTCGTTAGACTACTCCAAAATGGAGGTGCAAGACGGCGATTATCCTGCCGGTAAATTCTCTTATACCGATACGCCTAAGTTGGAGAAACAACGTTGTTGCTGGATTACCTATACCAATGATGAAGTACATGATATTTTGCGCACCGGCTTTCACCAATCGCCCATGTTTAGCGGACGCATCAAAGGCATTGGTCCGCGCTACTGCCCATCAATAGAAGATAAAATAGAACGCTTTGCCGAAAGAGAACGCCACCAAATTTTTGTAGAGCCCGAAGGGTGGAATACCGTAGAAATTTATGTAAACGGCTTTTCTACCTCACTACCCGATGATGTGCAGTTTAAAGCTCTTCGTAAAATACCCGGATTTGAAAACGCCAAAATGTTCAGACCCGGTTATGCCATTGAGTACGATTATTTTCCGCCCATTCAGTTAAAACACACCTTAGAAACTAAATTAGTGGACAACCTCTATTTTGCAGGGCAAATAAACGGCACCACCGGCTACGAAGAAGCAGCCTGCCAAGGATTAATGGCAGGTATTAACGCCCATCTGAAAATAGCAGAACAAGAACCGCTAATTTTAAGCCGCTCCGATGCCTATATTGGCGTGCTTATTGATGACCTCATTAATAAAGGCACTGAAGAGCCTTACCGTATGTTTACCTCCCGAGCCGAATACCGCATTTTGCTCCGCCAAGATAATGCCGATATTAGACTTACCCCAATTGGTTACCGTATAGGTTTGGCAAGCCAAGAGCGTTATGACCGAATGACACGCAAAAAAGAACAAGCATCGGCTATTTTAGAGTCTTTTCAGCAAATTAGTGTTTACCCCGAAGAAGTGAACGGATTGCTTGCCGCCTGCGAAACCCCACCAATTAAACAAAAGACAAAACTGCTGAGTATATTACTGCGTCCGCAAATTAGCATTGCCCAACTGCAAACTATACCCAAGATTGCCCAGCTTTTAGAAAAATTTGACCCCGAAGCTATTGAACAGGCAGAAATTAACGCTAAATACGAAAGCTACATAGCCAAAGAGAAAGAAATGGCAGACAAACTGAATAGGCTGGAAGCTATTAAATTAGATGCCAATTTTGATTACAACAAACTACCTGCTTTGTCATCTGAGGCACGCGAAAAATTGGGTAAAATTAAACCGCTTTCATTGGGGCAGGCAAGCCGCATAAGTGGCGTATCTCCTTCGGATATATCGGTGCTGATGATTCACATGGGTAGATAGTTGGTTGAAAAGAGTAAAACTGTTTACTCTAAACCGCTAATAGCAAGTAATTTTTGGATATGGCTTTCAAAGGTAAAATGTTGCCGATAATAATTTGCCAATAGCTCTTTATTGAGTAGGTTAGGATTCTGTATCAGAAAAAGCAGTTTTTGAGCTAATGCTTGTTTGTTGCCCTTAGGAAAAACATAACCGGTTACACCATCAGTAATTACCTCGGGCAACCCGCCTGCATCGGAACAAAGAACGATTTGCTCCTGCATCAAGGCTTCTATGGCAACCATGGGCAACCCCTCAGAAAGAGAAGGAATTACTACTAACCGGCAAAGTTTCATAAAAGAAAGCAACAACAAATTGGGCATAGTTCCGGTGAAAACAAAAAAATCTACCAATTTTTTTGCCCGAAGTTGTTCTTTAATAGTATGTTCAAGCTCTCCACTTCCGGCAAGCACTACTTTTAATTGTGTGGGTGTAACTTGTAACTGTTTTACCACTTCCGCAAATGCCTCTATAAATAGTAAATGTCCTTTTACAAGTTTTAAACTCGCCGGAAATAAAATTAAGTAGGTGGGCAATTTTATGTTGTTGTTATGGCAGTAATGTAAAGCAGCACGGCTGTTTACACCACTGAAAGGCACGGCATTATACAGCACCTTTGGATTGCGAAGGTATAGCCGACTTGCTATGTTTTGCTTTACCGCCTCCGAAACGCATATTGCCATATTGTCAAACCAGTAAGCCATACAACTGTTGAACAGGTTAAACAGGTATTTACTTGCCGTATTGGTAGGACTGTGCTCATACACTAAGGAGTGGTGGTAGGTGATAAGATTAAATATAGGCGAAAAAGTTAGTTTTTGCCATAGTTTTACCCACCGCATTAAGTAGTGAGAAAGGGGTAAGTGGGCAAAAACATGGGTAATATGGTGTTGCTTTATGTATCTAAATAATTGGCGGGCAACTGAAAAGAAACCCACAACAGATGCCGTTTTAATATAAACGTATTTCCAATTTAAATACATCAGATTTTTAATGCCTGCATCGGGAAAAATTTCAGTACCATCACAACTACCTAAAACGATTAAATGAATGTTGTACCCCATTGAATGTAAATAATTCAACTGGTGTATGCTGTGTATTTCTGCTCCTCCTACCTGAAGAGAAGGTAAAACAAATAAAATATGCGGTTTTCTTAGGGACATTTAGAAGTTAGTAGCTTTATTAAAAGGCAAATAACAACAGGTGTTTAATAATAGCAGCAGTCCGTTTTCTGAAAATACGCTGGGGTTTTGCCGCTAAGGACTTACTGAGAAAGTATAAAATTTTAGTAAACTCCTTTTTGGAAAGGGCTAAATGTAGGGCTATGTATGAATATGCCTCGTACTCCAAAAAGGGTATGGCATTGGGAAATGTGGCGGTAAGCTGAGGGTTGCCGGCAGCAAGTTGTAAAAAGGTAAGTTGCCTGTTTATCAGCTTTTGGGGGTTCATGGTCAACACACTCCTATCGGGGTGCTGGATAATAGAATGGGAAACCTTTGGCGAACAGTATATAGGATACCGGCAAGCAAGGCGCAACCAAAGCTCATAATCTTCTGACCCTGAAAGTGTTCTGTTTTCTGAAAAAAGGTTGGTAAGGGCAATATCTCTGCGCACCATTACACCACTGCAAGCCATTATATTTCCTTGTGTTATTAGAGCAGTATTGAGTGTCAATAAATTGGGGTCAAATCCACTCGCCATTATAATATGTGTATCGGTACGCACCTCAAAATTGGAAGCAAAAACTTGTGGGAGGTTTAGTTTTTCTAACCATTTGAATGCCTCTGACAGAAAAAAGGGATAAACATAATCGTCTGAATCTAAAAAGGAAACATATGCCCCATGTGCATTTTTGATACCTGTATTTCGTGCTGCGCCTCGTTCTTTGTTTTCCTGTTTAATAAATTGTATTCTTTTATCGGGAATAGAATTTACTACACTTACAACGTCATCGGTACTACCATCGTCCACCACAATTATTTCGAAATTGGAATAATCCTGCGCCAAAACGCTTTGTATTGTAGCTTTTAGCAAATTAGCCCTATTGTAAACCGGAATAATAATGGAAAATAACATGGTCTAATTTTGGTTATATAATTGAATCAATTTTTGGGTCATTTTAGTTAAGGTAAAGTGTTTATGCACATCATTGTTTCCGTTTTCGGCAATTTTGTTTCTAAGTTCAGAGTCGGTTAAAATTCTTTTTATTGCTTCTGAAATAGAATCTACCTCATCAAACGGAACCACCAAAGCATTATGTTCATGGACAATAAACTCGGGAGCAACGCCCGAAAGCGTAAAAACAGATGGAACTCTTGCGGCTAATGCTTCCACATACGTTTGACCAAAGGCTTCACAAGTTGCCGAAACAGGCACGTGTACATGCACATCAAAAAGGGCATACAACTCGGCAATATGTGGTTCAAAAATTATCTCGCACCGGTTTTGGGGCGGAACATGGGTGTTTAACAGTTGGGTTAGGGTGGGTTTAAACTCTCCGGTGGCATTTGCCAGTATGAGTAGGGCATTGGGATAATTGGGCAACAACCGTGCAAATGCGGCTATAATATGATGAATGCCTTTAAAGGCAGTTTGCCTTGCAATGACCCCAATTACCGGATACTTGCCGGCAGTGTTGTAGCGCAGTTGTAATTGCTGTACGGTATTTTTTTCGGGTTGTTCAAAATAGGTGAGGTTAAAGCCATGATGAATAAGGCTTATTTTTTCGGGAGAAACGCCTTCTTTTGTTTCCAAAATTTGAGCCACAGCAGCGCTAATGGCTACAATATGGGTAGCAAGGGCATTGCACCAGCGGTCGTACTTAATGCCATTGGGGGCATAAACTATGTGATAATCAGAATGGTGCCGGGTGTATATGCGGGTGGCAATACCGGCAAAAAAAGCGGCGGTTAATCCTATCAAACTTGCATCAATAAGGTGGGTATGTACAACGGCAGGTTTGGTTACAACCAAGTAACGCCAAACCTGTATGATTGCACGTGGCAGGTCTTTTTTGTTGGTGTAGGTTATAGTGTGGCAGGTTATGTTGTGGGCAGTCAAAAATTGGGCTAAGGCAGTATTTTTTTCGCCCAATAATACAAAGTGCAGTTCAAACTCATCTTGGAGTGAGGCGGCTGTCCACTCAAAACCTAACGATTTGTTGATGTGTGAAATTATATAACAAACTTTTTTTTTCTCCATCTCTGAAAATTGACCGCCGCGTATTGGTTAGGTCAAATACTGACTTGCAAGTTTTGACCGTTAAAGTTAAAACAGTTACCAAACCGTATGGTTGAGTAGGGCAGGGTAGCGCGTGGTCTTAAAAAATACTACCTTTGCCTTATAGCTGCTGTTTCAGTCATTATAGTAAACCTATTAACCAATGTACATGTATAGGAAAACCAACCCACTTTTGCTCTTTGTTGTAGTCAACTTATTGCTTTTATCTGTTAGCGCCTGGCTTTACGCCCAACCCGCCGGCAATAGCAAGCAATTTTATGTGGTAATAGCCGGCGTTTCTATTTACAACAATCCCAGCGCCAACCTTGTGTATGCCGACACCGATGCTACCGAGTTTTACAAACAAATGCGCGGCATGGGCATTCCCGAAGCCAATATAACCCTGCTTACCAACCAAAATGCCACCCGCACTAATATCATTCAGGCAATGGAAAGCCTCTATCCTAAAGCCCGTTCTGCAGACGAAATTATTTTTTACTTTTCGGGGCACGGCGATAAAGGTTTCTTTTTACCCCACGACCTGCCCAACCTGCTTTACCATACCGATGTAAAAGCTGCATTTAAAAAAAGCAAGGCTGCTACCAAACTTATTTTTGCCGATGCCTGTTTTAGCGGCAGCATAAAAGCCCTGCCCACACAAGCTGCCATGCCCCAAACCGAAGCCGATACCAAAACGTATTATAAAGACCTTGCTTCGGGCGGCGTTAATGTGGCTGTTTTTGTTTCGTCTCGGAATAACCAAGTTTCAAAGGAAACAAGCCTGCATAAGGGCGGCATTTTTACCTACTACCTGCTTCATGCCTTTAAAGGTAAAGCTGATTTAGATGCCGACAAATTAGTAACCCTATACGAAACCTATAAGTATGTTTCGGATAACGTAAAACGCGATACCTATCAGGAACAAATACCGGTTATGTTTGGCAAGTTTAACCCCACTCTGCCCATAGTAAGAGTAAAACAATAAATGGCGTTAAGAACAAGATTTTTTACTTGTGTGCCCATATTGAACTCCGGCAAATGTAAATTTATTAAAACAACGGTATGGCGATGTAATTTTATACCGATGTTGCCATTTTTGGGGTATATTTTACCACCTTTGTACTCACATTTTTAACTTACCATATCCCAACCCGCTATGCTACCCGAAATTAAACGCCGCTTTACCCGATTGGAACAAATTTGGCAGCAATACAACAGTATTATAGACAATGCGTCTGATGTGCAGCGCCACTATAAACCTGCGCCCGATGCGTGGAATATGCTGCAAGTAGTGCAGCACATTATGGCTTCTGAAGGAGGAACGCTCAACTTTATGAACAAACGCCCACCACTTCAGCCCACGCTTTTTGATAAAATAGGTAATGCGATAAGGTCGGCGCTGCTAACGGTAGCTCTTAAATCAACCATTAAGTTTAAAGCGCCCAATGTGCCCGGACTTAGCCCCGAAACAACTAATCCGTGGGAGGAAAGCAAACCCAAATGGGAACAAATTCACCAAGGGCTGCAACAGTATTTAGAGCAGTTTCCGGCAAGTAAAATGGGCTATGTGGTGTTTAAACATCCGGCTGCCGGCAAGCTGAACATGCTGCAAACTATGGATTTTTTAGTTGAACATGCCACCCACCACCTGCAACAAATAAACCGACTGAAAGCTGACGAAAAGTTTCCGCAGTGGTAAAGCGGTGCGCCGAAAGGACTTGCCGCTTATTGTTATTTAGTGCATAAAAGCAGTAAAATCTATGCCTATGTAGTGGTATAAACTGCACAGCAAAAAAGACCAAAAGGTAAACGAAGCAAACATATACGAAAAAACCTGTAGCTTATTTTTGTAAAACGTACCGGCTATCAGTACACCCACCGGAACCGTAAGAATAAACGGCGTAAGGAGGGCAATGCCTGCCAATCCATATTTTTGACGAATGTGTACTATAAAACGGCGGCGCTTGTTTATGACCGTTTTAGTAACCGGTTTGGGCGGATAAAACCTATGCCATATTGTACGCATAGCATCGCCAAAGTAGGAAAAGAAAAAAACGCCTAACATACCTCCACCCGTAGCCAGCAATACCGATTCCCAAAAACTGAAGTTATAGCTGAAAATAAACAATATTGCCATAGCATACTTAGTACCGGCAAAACCTAATGCTATAAGAACAGCTAACGTTTGACTCATAATGATGAAGCGCTTTATATAATAAACAGTTTAACCCCTTAAAGGGTTGGTGCGGAAAAGGTTGGTTAAAAAAACTTGCGCATACTTGTAATTGGCACACACTACTCCCACATAGCTAAACGCAATTTTGCCAAAAAGTATTTGGCTTGGGGAGGATTTTTTTACATTTTTATTTTTACAAACCAACTTGGGTGGTTTTTGGGTAAAAAACAGGTTTAATTACCAATATACTACGCTGCCCAACTTTGGGTAACAACATATTGGGGTTGTTTTTTTAGATTTTATCGCACTGTACTAAAACTACTGATTAGCGCAAGTTGTGCGGCGTGGTAGGCTTGGTGAATGTTCCAAATGGCAATACAGCGTCCTTTGGTTTTAAAAAAGTCATCTAAGGGGTTTCCGTTGCCAATTCGGGTATGCGGTTCATGCCATTCGGCATTGGTAAAGTGGGTTAAAATTTGGTCGTTTCGGGCGCACACTTCTTTCCATTGCCGGCGCAGCACATCGGGTGTAGGGTAGTGGTGGGTAGGCAGCAGGGTAGAGCCTTGTCCGAACAAAGTTTCGTATTGGGGAAAAAGCCAGTCGGATTTACCTAAATACACACCCAATTCATCTTCGGATTCTATTAAATGCCCCAAAATCCAGATACCATGATTTTTGCCCGGGGCTATTGGCAGGCAGAGTTGCTCATTGGTTAATATATTGAGTGTGCCATTTACCCAGCTCACTACAATGCGCCATTGGTCGTAAAATGCGGCGGTAATATCTTGCATAATTGCACTAAGGTTAGGGGGATAAAAAAGGGGTATTAAGCGATGTTTTACTCAAAAATGGCAAGTTTTTGGGAGTAAAGCACCTTTTGGTTAAGGGTAACCTGTAGGAGGTAAATGCCCGCCACAAGAGCGCTAATGTCTATGGTTTGAGTGTCGGCACTGGTAATGGTGCGGTTTGCCACCATTTGCCCTTGCAAGGAGTAGAGCTGCACCCTTGCCTGGGTTACGGGGGCGTGCAGTTGTACGTATATTACCTCTGAGGCGGGGTTAGGAAAAACGGTGGGGGCGCTAAATTGTACCATTGGGGTGGCAGAAGTGGCGGGGCTGTTGTTGTAGAGCCAGAGGTAGGCATCTTCAAACTCGCGCGCCCAAAACCACTCGCTATGCGTGCCATCGGTCGGGGTTACATAGTGCAGCTCATCGGCAGAAAAACCGCTATTGAGCAGGGTATTATACATCATAAGCATATCGGGTATTACGCTAAATCCTTCGGAGCCTCCTGCCATAAGGTAAATGCGCATATCATACTGTTTACCTATGCTGAGTACATGGTTATAGCACTGTGCCGAAAACCAAAACGAGGGCGAAAAGATGCCGGCTTTGCCAAAAACATCTTGGTATTGAATGGCTGTGTAAAGCGATATAAGCCCTCCCATTGAGCTGCCCATAATACCGGTATGTTCTCTGCTACTGAGGGTTCGGTAGTTTGTATCTATGTAGGGTTTAAGGGTATTTACAATAAAATTGGCATAGTCATCGCCGTCGCCGCCTCCGTAGGTGGGGTTTACCCAGGGCGAGTACTCGTTTATGCGTTGTGTGCCGCCATTGTCTATGCCTACCACAATAAGCCCATAGTTGCTTTGCTCCTCAAACAATTGGTTAAGGGTTTCGTCCACCTGCCATTCGCCGGCAAAACTGTAGTAGGCATCAAAAAGATTTTGCCCGTCTTGCATATATAGGACAGGGTAATTTTTTCCCGATGTTTCGTAATCCGGCGGCAGGTAAATCCAAATTCGGCGGTTTCTGTTGAGCTGGGGCATGTAAAAATTGTTCGACAGTATTTGCACATTGGCGGCGGCGGTATGAGCAGGTGCGCCGCCTAAGTCTTCCCAACTTAAAATGGATAGGTTAATACCGGCAGGCGCGCCGGTGTAGGCAAAAGTGCGATTGGGCATAAAACTGCCGTTTTCGTTGCCCTCTACGGTAGCCCATGAGCCTCGGGTAAATTTAAATTCTACGGTTCCGGCTGATAAGCCGGTTAGTTGTATGGTGTATGAGCCGTTGCCTGCCGGCGTAAGTACATGTGCCGCACTGCCGGGGTTCCAACTGTTAAAATTGCCGGCTATGTAAATTTGCGCTCCATCGGGGGTATTTGCCGGTATGGAGGTTACGGTTATGCTGAGTTGTGCCCAAATGGTTTGCGCCAACAGCAACAACAAAAAAAATGGGGCAAAGCGTGATAGGTGGGTTATCATGGGGGAGGGGATTATTGCGGAGTTATGAATGGTGAATGGCGCTTTCCTAAAAAACCTTGCCCGATTTTGTTTCTCGCAAAGGCGCAAAATAGTTGTTATTTCTTAGTATCCACCACCATTTACAAATTACGAATATCGGGAAACTTTCTTTTCTGCCCGATTAAAGTTGCGTTTCGGGATTAAAGCAGGAATAAACCCGATGGCATGTTATGCTGTGTTGATGACCGGCAAGGCAGTAACCCGATATGGATGGTTTAGGTTATTGATAATCGGGATTTAAGGGTTCGGGGTAGGCAGCATCGGGCTGGTTATCTTCTTCGTTTCGGGTAATCCAAAAGTTGTTTACCTCCAATCCTACTTGCAATTGGAGCCAGCGCTCCTGAATGAGTTCCAGCACCGCCAAAAACCGAAATATGGCGTTAATGCGGTTTTCGCATTCGGCAAAAATATCTTCAAAAGAAGCCTGCGTTCTTCCCGTCATAAGTAGGCGGCAGTACTCTTTTTGCTGGGTAATGGTGTAGGGGTGTTTTACTACCGAAAATTTGATTTTTTTATTTCGGTTTTCATATTTGTCTATCACTTGTGCAAAAACTTGGAGCAGTTTGTAAAGGCTGATAGATTCAATTTCGGTTTCGGTACTGAATTTTTGGGCTATATAGGTGTTTTCTTCCTCTAAGTTTCCCCTAATATGTTTCATAGCCCGCTCGTCTTCCATTTGCTCTAATTGGAAGGCTACCTCTTTATACTGCTTATATTCGAGCAGGCGCTGCACTAATTCCTGTCGGGGGTCTATTTCTTCACCGGCTTCATTTAGTTCTTTTCGGGGCAGCAGCAGCCTTGCTTTAATGTGCATAAGCGTGGCTGCCACTACCATAAACTCACTGGCAAGGTCTATATTAAGGAGTTGCATGGTTTGTAAGTAGGCTAAAAACTCATCGGCAAGTTTGGCTATGGGTATGTCATAAATATCCAGTTCGTCTCTTTCAATAAAAAAGAGGAGCAGGTCAAACGGACCTTCAAACTGTGGGAGCTTAATGTGGTAAGTGGCAGTTTGCATTTGTTAGCCCAAGTTATGCTGATTTAAAGGGGTAAAGTTACAAAAAAATAAGTGGGGCAGGTATTTTGCTTGTAGGGTTTGGCTCAAGATGTTGCATTTTGGCTTTATACCGGTTATTTAAGCGTTACTTATTTTATTTCTTTGGGAAAAAAGCGGTTTAGCTGCGGGTATTTTACACAGATACACTATTTTTGCAAGACCGGCGTTTTTTTTAAAGAATCCTCAAATACTACTGTTATCATTACCATAGCAGATATACTGTTGCTATTACTATCGGGCATTGTTGGCGGCTTTATAGGCGGATACTTGGGTATAGGCGGCTCGCCCGTTTATGTGGTAGTGTTTCAGTACTTTTTTATGCGTATTTACGGCACACAACTCAGCGGCGAGGAAGTAGTGCAACTTACCATAGCCAATACAGTTTTTTCGCGCACGTTTGCCAGTCTTGCCGGCTGTTGGAAACACCTGCTCAACCACAATTTTTATGGTAAAACGGTAAGAACCATAGCCATACCGGCTACCATTTTTTCTTTGTTGTTTACGCACTTACTGGCAAATATCAATTATTCCCAAACGGCATTTTCCATAGTTTTTATAGCCATGTTTATGCCCTTGTTATACAAAATGCTTGCCGACAACTCGCGTAAAAAAGTGTTTAACCACCCCTACCGCATAAAAGTTACCTTTTTAAACCTTGCCGGTGCCGTAAGCGGCATACTCACTGCGGTATCGGGCTTGGGCACCGGTTTTGTGCTTATTCCTATGCTCAACAGCCTCTTTAACATCAAAATCAGGAAAGTTACCTCTATTTCGCTGGGTGTTTTGTTTATTACCTCTCTTGCTGCCACGTTTTATTATATGCTGGTTTACCGGGTAGAGGTACAACTGCCCTATACCTATGGCGGCATATCGTTGTTGCTTTCTGTGCCGGTAATGGTGGGGTCGTTGGTATTTTCGCCTTTGGGAGTAACGGTTTCGCAGTGCCACTCGCCGCGCACTATTCGCATTACATTCATTGTTTTTTGTGCAATTATTACCCTCAATGAATTAGCATCGTTAGCGGTTAATCTATACAAGTAGCCCTTATTTCCGTTTGGTTTTCAACTGTGCTATATGCAACTCGCCCCACCTATGAAGCTCAGTTATGATGTTTTCTAAGGTCTTACCACAATCCGTGAGCCGGTACTCTACCGTAGGCGGCACAGTGGCATACGCTGTTCGGGTTATTATGCCGTGTTCTTCCAAGTGTTTCAGCTCTTTTACCAACATGCGGGCGGTTATGCCCTCTACTGTGCGTTCAAGCTCTTTAAAACGCAGTACTTCATTGTCTAACAATGCTTTGATGATGGCAAACTTCCACTTGCCCCCCAATACCTCTAAGGTTTGATTGAACGGACAAGTTGTATGGTGTTTAGAAAAATGTTTTTGCATAAAGCCCTATTTTATCGCAAAACTTACAAAAAGTATATTGATATACAAACGTGTAACTACTTGCAAAAGTATAGTATTGGGCATAATTTTGCACTAAATTTGAAAAACAATTTACAAAACAAGGGGTTAAAATAACCGAAAGGCTGTAAGCAAACCCGATTTTTAGAGCCATAGACCACCTTTTGGTTAAAACGTTATTTTACCACTATTTTTCCACCAATCAAACACACACACATGAACCGAAAAGAATTTTTAAAAAAAGGGCTGCTTGGCACGGGCATTTTTGCCGCCAGCACGGTTTTGGGTAATGTTATCAAAAATAACATTGACGAGCTGGAACCGCTCAACCTCATCGGGTTTAACCACATTCCTAATACAAAATCAACACTTATGAACAGCAGCATGGCGCTTCACAAAGCCGATACGCGCGGTCATGCCAATCATGGCTGGCTCAACTCCTACCACACCTTTAGTTTTGCCAATTACTACAACCCAGAGCGTATGCACTTTGGCGTACTGAGGGTACTAAACGATGATACGGTAGCGCCGGCAATGGGTTTTAACACTCACCCGCACGACAACATGGAAATCATCAGTATTCCATTAGATGGCGACTTGCAACACAAAGACAGCATGGGCAATGTGCAGGTAATTAAAAAGGGCGATATACAGGTAATGAGCGCCGGCAGTGGTATTACCCATAGCGAGTTTAATAAAAACCGCGATAAACAGGTTAAGTTTTTGCAAATTTGGGTTTTCCCGAACAAAAAGAACGTAACACCCCGATACGACCAAATGAGCCTTAACCCCAATGACCGCAAAAACAAACTGCAACAAATCCTGTCGCCCAGCCCCAATGACGAGGGCGTTTGGATACACCAAAACGCTTGGTTTCATTTGGGCAATTTTGAAAAAGGGAAGGAGGCTGCCTATAAGGTAAAAGCGGCTGCAAACGGTGTGTATGCCTTTGTCATAAACGGCAGTTTTACCCTAAACGGACAAACCCTGCAAACCCGCGATGGATTGGGCTTGTGGAATACGCCCGAAATAAACCTTACCGCCCTTACCAATGATGCCGAAATTTTGCTGATGGACGTACCTATGACCGTATAGTTTTGCCCGATTTTGACCAAAACAAAGCCCCGTTTGGCGCCAAAACCGAGCGGGGCTTTTTGTGTGTTGCGCCCATTGGGCATTACCTGTAATACTTGGAATGAGCAGCGCTTGTCTGATGCCTGCCGGTAGAAACACACGGCCGTGTATCTCTACACAATTTGGGCAACCACAAGAGTTGCCACTACTACCGCACCACCGCTAACTTGCCCCGTGCCAATACTGTGCCGCCCGATTATTCATGGGCATAGAGGGCGTTTACCGAAAAGCCCGGGCATCAAGTAGCACCTAAATAACGTTCCTTACAGTTGAGCCTGCTCAATACAAGTGGCGTTCCATTTTATTTGGTCTTCGTAGGCTTCGCGCACGTAAATGGGTTGGTAGTAGTACTGAATTTTGCTCAAAAAGCAGGTGCAAAACTTAATGGGGTCAATACCTTCTTGTCCGCTAAACATTTGCTCGCAGTAGCTGAGTTGAAAATCCATTTCCTGTTGCGTCCAGCCGTTTTCTGATACTATGGTGATGCCTTTTTCGGCTTGGGGTATTTTTTTGCCCGATGCGGTAATTACATAGGTTATACCGTTTTCGGAGGTGGTATTGGGGGCTGCGGGTGTTTGTTTGGCATCGGGAGGCTTAGAGTTGCAGGCAAAAACCAGTAACAGTGCAGCTAATAAAAGTAGCGGTTGTTTTACCATGTTTGGTTAAATTTAGCTGATAACGCAGGTTAATGTTTCACTATTTTTTGGGTGTATAGGTATTTACCTTGTTGCAGTTGGGCAAGGTAAATGCCGGGGGGCAGGTGGGTTAGGTTTACTGCTTCGGCTTGTGCGGGTTGGCGGGCGTGTAGGATTTGGGTAAAAACGGCTTGCCCTTGCAGGTTGTAAAGCGTAAGGGTGGCAGAGCCGGTATTAGGCAGCACAAGGGTAAGCATTTGCCGTGCAGGAATAGGGTAAGCAAGCAGTTGTCCTGTATAAATTGGCGCGTTGGGGTTTTGAATACCCACCGGCTCTTCATTGGGTTGGGTAAGCAAGGAGTCTAACGGAAAAGAGTACATAGATCGGGCAAAAGTACCTGCAATGATGCGGCGGTTTTGGGGGTTGTAGTCTATATCAAAGGTGCTTACATAGGGCATATTGCTGCCTACTCGCTGCCATGTATAACCCGCATTGATAGTGGCATAAATGCCTATATCGGTAACTGCGGCAATGACGGTGTCGGCAGGGGCATTGGGCATTACCCATATATTGTTTACACCCATAGGCGGCAAGTTGGAGCTGATGTCTTGCCAGTCGGTACCATTATTGGTTGATTTAAACACGTGTGGCAGGTAGCCGCTGCCCTTATAGCCCGATATAGTAACATACACCGTTTGTGCGTCATTGGGCGAGGCAAGTACGGCAGTTACGTAGTATTCGGGTAGGGTGCCGGTTATGTTTTCCCAGTCGGTTCCGGCGTTTAGGCTTCGCCACACATTGCCATCGGAGGTGCCTGCGTATAGAAAATCGGGGTTTAGTGGCGATTCGGCAAGGCAGGTAATGTTGTGGAAGCGGTCGCCATAAATAACGCCGTCTGTAAGGTCGGGGCTAATGGGTTGCCAGTTTTCATCGGGTCCGGTGGTATTTTTGTACACTCGGTAGGTGCCACGGTACAGCACATCGGGGTTGTCGGCGCTCATGATATAGGGCGTATCCCAGTTGGTACGGTCGCTGTTATCTACGCCGGTATTGCAGCCGCTAAAACTTAACCCGCCGTTTGCACTAACCACAATGTTGCCGTTTTGGGTTTGGGCATAAATAATATCGGGGTTGGTGGGGTGGTAAATAATTTGGAAACCATCGCCTCCGTAAATGCGGAGCCAGTTATTTATATCGGCGCTGCTGCCGGCGGTAGTGCCGTTATCTTGTGCGCCGCCGGCATAAGTGCCTGTTTGGTGAGGGTTGTAAGCAATGCGGTAAAACTGGGTGTTGGGTATGTTTTCTATGTCGGTCCAGGTAGCTGAGCCATCGGTAGATTTATAAAGCCCGCCATCGGTAGCCAGCAGCAAGGTGTTGGCATCGGTAAAAACAAGGCAGTGCTTATCGGCATGTACTTCGTACTCCCACCAGGGCGGGGTAGCTTGCTCCCATGATAGTCCGTTATTAGTAGTGCGGTGCAGGTCAACACCAAGCAGGTAAATTTCTTGGTCGTTGTAGGGGTTTATGTTTACCTTGCCAAAATACCAGCCAAAGCTTCCCAGCGGGTCATCGCCGCCAAACACATCGGGCGTACAAATGGGGTACCATGTTTCGCCGGCATCATCAGTGCGCGAAATGTTGAGCAGTTGGCTGTTGGGGTCAACAATAACGGCAACTAATGTATTGGGGTTTTGGGGGTAAATATCTAATCCTATACGGTTTAGCTCGCCGGCGGGCAATCCGTTGGTAAGTTGAGTCCAGGTAGCGCCTGCATTGGTAGTTTTCCATATACCGGCATCTTCGCCGCTCACAAAAGTTTCCTGATTGTTGCGTATTCGGTTCCAGGTGGTGGCATACAAGATGTTGGGGTTTTGGGGGTTCATAACCAAATCTATCACCCCGGCATCGTCATCGGCATACAGTATTTTTTGCCAGGTATTGCCACCGTTGGTAGTTTTATATAGCCCGCGGTTAGCATCTCTTTCAAAGGGGTTGCCCATGCAGCCCGCATAAATTTCGTTTGGGTTTTGGGGGTTAATGCGAATTTTGGTAATAATTTTACCTTCTGCCAGCCCAATGTTAGTCCATGTATTACCGGCATCGGTACTTTTGTAAATGCCGTTTCCCACAGCAAAGGTAATAGATATATTGGGGTCGCCGGTGCCAACATAAATGATATCGGGATTAACGGGGTCAAACACAATATGCCCGATGGCAAGCGCGGGCTGATTGTCAAAAACGGGTAGCCAAGTTTCGCCGCCGTTAGTAGTTTTAAACACGCCGCCTTTGGCGCAGCCCACCAAAATAATATCGGGGTTTTGTGGGTGAACGGCAATGGTGTTGATGCGTCCGCCTATATTTTGCGGACCTTCAAGCGCCCAAGGCGTATCGGTAAAGGCGTTTTTAGCCTGCAAAGCATCGGTTTGTTGGGTTTTGGCTATGGTTTTGGCGTAGGCGGCTACGTCTAAGGTAAAAGTAGGGTAAAGGCGGGCAAGGAAAAAACTTTCTTCGGGTTTTAATTGCTCTAAATTGGGCTGTTGTATTGGGGCAACATTAGAACCAATGTGGGTAAAAACCCTATACATTGCCGCGCTACCCAATAGGGCAAAGAGTAAAAAAATGGGTGAAAAGTATTTTTTCATTTTGGTAAAAGCAGGTAGGTGATAGTAAAATGCTGAATTGACGTGAGCGGTGGTTATCTTTGTGGTTCAAATGTAGGCGTTTTTTGGCAAACATAGGATTGCTCCGGGTTTTAAAACGTGTTTGGCAGCTTACATTTAGGCGGTTTTTGCCTTACCCTTTTCTTACTACCTCCTTATTCTGTGCAGTATGTTTCATTTTGACTCCAACCTTATATACAGCCACGAGCCGGTAAAAAAGGCTTTGCAACAACTGAACGAGCTGCCCGATAGCCTTACCTTGTTTGTGCTGAACCACCAAAACCAAATGGTAGGCACGCTTACCGATGGCGATATAAGGCGCGGATTGCTTGCCAACAAATCGGTAGATGATACGGTGGCTGCCTTTATGTTTACCGGTTTCCGATACCTGCGTCAAAACAGTTTTACCATTGATACCATTAAACAACTGCGTCTTCAACGTATTAAATTAGTACCCCTGCTCAATGACCAAAACCGCATTTTGCGTGTTTATGACCTTAGCCGGCAACGTTCTGTTTTGCCGGTTGATGCGGTTATTATGGCAGGCGGACGCGGGCAGCGACTTAGTCCGCTTACCGATACGGCGCCTAAACCAATGCTGCCGGTGGGGGGTAAGCCTATTATTGCTTACAATGTGGAGCGGCTTTGTTTGTATGGTATTCACCACCTGCACATTAGCCTTAACTACTTGGGCGAACAGATAATACAGTTTTTTGGCAATGGCAGCAATATGGGTATGAACATTCACTATGTAACCGAAACGCAGCCGCTGGGCACACTGGGAGCGGTGGGTTTGGTGGAGCATTTTGCCCATAACACCCTGCTGGTAATGAACTCCGATTTGCTCACTAACATAGATTTTGAAGATTTTTATGCCGAGTTTGATGCCCAAGAAGCCGATATGATGGTGGCTTCGGTGCCGTATGAGGTGAGCGTGCCGTATGCTGTACTGGAAACCGACCCGGCTACCAACTGCATTTTATCTTTTAAAGAAAAACCGGTTTATACTTACCAATCAAACGCGGGTATTTACCTCATTAAACAACGTATGCTGCAATACCTGCCCCACAACGCTTTTTACAATGCCACCGACCTTATTGAAACCCTTATTGCCAAAGGACATAAGGTGGGGTTTTATCCTATTTTGGGCTATTGGTTAGATATTGGCAACCCGGCAGATTATAGGAAAGCACAAGACGATATTAGGCATATTAAGTTTTGAGAGGTGGGTATCAATTAGCACACGGATAACGCAGA
>DDVC01000154.1:0-14227 GCA_002345145.1 Bacteroidetes bacterium UBA2322 | reverse complement strand
AACACAGATGCGGCTGATTTGCACAGATTTCTGAAAAACAGTAGCCACTTTAGGTACTTGCTCTCCCTGCAAGTTCATAGCGTATTTGCAGGCTAATTGGTAAGATTTCATGCAAAAACGCAAAGAAAAATAAGAAAAGCGGGTAAGACTAAAACGCCGTTGCCTATTTTTTTACCAATACCTTACCCTGTGCGGTAAAAGCGGGAGTTTGCACCTGCACAAAATATATGCCGGGCGGGGTTTGCGGGGCAAGTTCTACCCACAACTCTTTTGCCATGCCCGATGATGGGGCTGAGTAAAGCGGGGTAACTTTTGCCTGAATTAGCAAGCCTTGCAGGTTGTATATAACCACTTGCAGGTTTTGGGCAAGCGCCGGGGCGGGTAGTAATAGGTTAAAGCTGTTTTGTAGGGTAGGTGTTGGGTAAATGTGCAGGGTGTTATTGGCGGCGGCAGAAAAAAATAAATCTTGTAAGCCAATGCCGGTTGTATCGGTAGGAGTGCCTGCTTGTGAGTACAGGGCAATGCCGCCCCTAAAATTGCCCACCAGCATATCAAGGCTGTTGTTTTGGTTTATATCGGCAAGGGTTAAACCGCCGCGTCCGCCTTGGTTTATGTGGGATAAGTGGTTATCTACTAAGGTAAAAACGGGTTGGTCTAAATCTGTGTAAACATGAATGCGCCCACTCTCAGAGTTTACAAATAAGTAGGTTTGCCCGGTACTGTCTATGGTAACAAGCGCGGGGGCGCTGTAACCATACGGAAAGCCAAACTGGCGCACATCAACGGCTCCCCAAAAATTAGAAACCTGCGAAAAAGAGAGCGAGCCGGTTTCGGGTGTTGTGTTTCGGTAATAGTTGAGTTTACCGGCGCGTTCGCCGCACAGGAGGTCTAAAAATCCATCGGAGTCTATATCAAACAGACAGGGCGTAACGGCATCGGCACCGGGTACTTCCAGCAGGTTGGGCATGGTGTAGCTGAGTTGCATGGGGCTGCCGGGCGGGGCAGTATTTTCAAAATAGTGCAAAAATCCCAGTTCATCGGCAGCCAACATATCGGGGTCGCCGTCGTTATCAAGGTCGCCAAAGGCAGGGTATAACCCCCTGAAACCGTAAGATTGCAAGTTGGCAAAATTAGTTGTTATGAGGTTAAAGCGGGGTAGGGTGGGTGTGCCGGTATTTTGGAGCAGGGTAAGTGAGGCTACATAAGTGGCAGCACTCTGTTGGTAGTTGCCTAAGTTGCCTATGATAATATCGGTTAAGCCATCGCTGTTATAGTCTATCAGCGCCGGATAGCTGCGCACACCTACGTCTATCATTTCGTTGAGCAAAAATTCGTTGGTAAGGTGGGTAAAAACAGGGTTTTGTGCTGTGCCGGTATTTTGGTATAACCAAACATGGTTTTGACTGGTAGCGTTGTTTCGTTCATTAATGGTGGCAATGAGGTCGTTTTTACCATCGTTGTTTACATCAAGGTAAAAGGCAGCCGGAAAAACGGGTAGGTTTACCGGTACATCGTAAGACGGAAAATTTTCATCGGCGCCGGTTATCAGCGCTTCATCGGGCGTACCGCCGTTTTGTAGCATGATAAGATTGCCAAAAGATACATCGCCAATGAGTAGTTCTTTGGCGCTGTCGTTGTTAAGGTCTAAGGCTAATAGGGTAGAACCGCTGTGCATTTGGCGCAGTGCGTGGGGTAGCGCCGGAGCGGGTGGCAAGCCGCCGCCGCAATCATCGTTCAGTATAATGGCATTGGTATTGTTTGACTCCGAAAATTTGCCCCAGCATGGGGTAATACGGCTAAACCAAAGCGTATCATAGGGCGTGCCGGTAAGTTCTATGGATTTGTTTTCATAATACTCTACATATTTACCAATAAAATCAAAGGTCAGTACGTCTATATCACCGTCATTGTTTACATCAATAAAAGCGGGCAGTTCTGACCCGTTAGAAAGGATATTGAGCGAACCCGAAAAACTGCTGAAACGGAGCTGCTCACTGGCAAGGGTAAAATAGAGGGTATCATCGGGAAGCTGCCGGTGTGCCTTGTAAACGCTGATGCCTGCCAAGCCGTAGGTAAAAATATCGGGCAACCCATCGTCGGTGTAATCGGTTAGCACTGCCCAGTCGTGCAACTCATCGGGAAAAAATCGGGCATATTCAGGGGCATAAGTATAATCGGTTTGCCCGGCAGCGCCATTATTGATAAAAGTGAGTACATGATTGTTTATTTTGTCAAAAACAAACAAATCCTGCACGCCATCGGCATTGAGGTCTATGGCAGAAAACTGCGGATTGTGCAAACCGCCCGCCCATGGGTGCTGTAAATAATTGCCATTGCCAATTACCTGCACCGATGTATTTTGGGTAAAAGCAGCTATTTGAGCAAATATGGGCTGATATGCCCCAATAAACATTAACAATAAAATGAGTGCAATAATCCGAAAAGTAAGGGTTAATGTGCTTTTCAAGGGTTTACTTGTTTTTATGGGTGTGTAATTTTGCCAAAATTACAAAATTACCGGTAACTATGCGCATTGGGATAAAACACTGTGTATAATTTTGCCGTTCTTTGTGCGTTTTTATTGTGTTGCTTTTTTACCTACAAACAACCCGATACGCTAAACAGTTTGTGAAACGCTAAGCCTTAGCCTGTTTTTTATCTTTTTATAAATACATTTAGGCGCGGCGCAGCGGTTAAACCATCGTCCCTCCAAATTATCCAACCCGCCATAACATTCTGACATCACACACTAATATCTTCACAGCCAAACCTTATTTTTATGAATAGACTACCTTTTGTAATAAGCGCCTTAATAGGTTTTTTTGTTGCCTCAAATTTATTGGTGGCTCAGCAGCCACAGTGGATACCGCCCGGGGTTAAAAGTACTACCATATTAGTAGAGCGTTTCCGCTATCAAGACCCCGATATGGCATACAGTAATATAGACGAAATGTATGAAGACGATAAAATTGATTTTCTGACCGAAGCCAACAGCAGATTGGAAACCGATAACCAAAAATTAGAAGAGGTTTTTAAGGGCTACAAAGGCAGTTTTATTACCATTCCGGCTGTAAAAATTGAGGAGGTGTATCCCGATTTAAACACACACCGATACATTTTGAAACGCGATTTGTTTTACGGCAGTAAAAAGGCGCTAAACCCCACCTCCGGCAATGTAGAAGACAAATCGTATTTTGCTTACCGATACTATTTTTACGACCGAGTAACCAAAAAAAACTATCCGGCTTATTACTTTTCGGGCGATACTTGGACGCAGCTAAGACGGTTGGTTTACTGGCTCAATCAGGTTAAGTAGGGCACTGGTTGTTTTTATTGTGCCCATTGCTGCGGGGTTTGGGGCACAAGGGTTATTAGTGCCATTTCGGGTTTTTGCAAAGACGCAAAGATACTTCTGCAAAACGCTGAGGTAAGAATTACATATTAAACCGCAAAGCAACGTTTCTGGCTTTGCGTTTGGGCGGGTTTCGGAGTACTAAACTGTCAAGCAGCACTGAACTTGAATAGAAGCACAAAACTCCAAGTTTGCACGTCACCCCGCCTGATGCAAAACCCGTTTTAGTGGCCACCCTTTATTCTATCATCTTTACTCTTTTCGCTTTTTTATTCCAAAGTATTATTCTTTGTTCTATGCTTGATGTAATTATTCTATTCCCTTTCTCATTCCACGAAACTCCCCATAAATAGTCTTTGGAATTGCCTTCCGAAATAAGGTTTCCATTTTTGTCCCAAATTCTCAATGCGTCACTTGCAGATGCTAGTCTATCACCTTTTGGATTCCAAGACAAATTTCTATATTCCCCTTTGCTGATGTCAATGGTTTTTAAAAGTTCGCCTTGTGCATTCCAATATTGTAGTAAAGATTTGTCTTTTTCATCACCGTAATCTCCCGTTACAAAAAAATCACCTGTTTTATGCCAAGCAATGCTTAATAGCAATACTTCTTCCTGTCTATGTTTTATTGATTTTAATAAATTTCCGTCAAGGTCAAAAAAGCGTATTTTGTCCGTTACTGTTGTAAGTATATTTTTTTTAGGGTGCCAATCAATAGCAATTATACTTTTAGTGTTTTCATTAACAAATTTTCTAATTAATTTACCTTTGATGTCATAAATCAATATTTGTCCGTCATTGTCTGCGATAGCCAGATATTCACCCGTATAGTTCCAATCAATCCCTCTTGCCCCGTCTGTTGAAATATCGCTTAATTCGGTTTTCTCATTTGTATCTAAATTGAAAATGAATGATTTTTCTCCAGACATTTGTGTCGTTACGGCAATAGTATTGATTGAGGGATGCCATTTAATACGTGTGATTGTATTCTTTACAGGGAAAGACTTGTGTATTTTTAGACTTGTTTTATTGTATATTTTCAAAGAGTCAACATTGCCTCCAATGGCAATATACTTTCCGTTAGGACTCCAATCAGTTGTCCAAAGGATTTCTTTTGTCAAGTTATTTTGTCCGAAAGTCTGATTAAATGAGACTATTATCAGAAAATTTAGAATTGCAATTATTTTATTTTTTTCCATCATATTGTATGCTGTCTTTTAGGGTTGCCACTAACACGGAGTTAAACGCAAAGTAAGGCAAAGCAAACAGTGCAAATAGTTACTTAATTTGTGCTGTTTACCGGTTTACTCATACCGCAGCGCCTCAATGGGGTCAACGTTAGAGGCTTTAATTGCCGGATACAAGCCCGATACTATACCCACTACAAAACAAATGGCAATACCGCCTACTATCCACAGCCAAGGTATGATAAACGGACCTTTAATGAGGATAGATACCCCGTTTCCGGCTGCTATGCCCAATATAACCCCCAGTATGCCGCCTATTTGGCAAATAACAATGGCTTCTACCAAAAATTGGGTTACCACTGTTTGTCGGGTAGCGCCCAAGGCTTTGCTGATGCCTATTTCGCGTATGCGTTCGGCTACCGAAACCAGCATAATGTTCATTAACCCGATAGCGCCGCCCAGCAGGGTAATAATGCCTATAACCGTGGCGGCAGTGGTTACATATTCTGATTGCTCTATAAGAATAGAGGCAAGTTTATCACTTTTAGATATATCAAAATCGTCTTCTTCGCTAAAATACAGTTTTCTTATGCTGCGCATAAGTCCGGTTGCTTCGGCTATGGCTTCCTCTATTTGGTAGGCGTTGTTTACGCTAACCGTTATTACATAAGTAGTTTGGGCGTTGGCGTATTCCTGTCGGGCATTCATAAGCGGAACAATAACCAAGTTATCGCTGCTGAAAATACTACTGGAACCCTTTTCTTCCAGCACACCCACCACCCTGTATTTTTTATTATCTACCGATACCACTTTATCTATGGCAAGCTGCGGTTTTTTAAACAACTTATTAGCCATACCATTTCCCAAAATGATGAGGTTTTTACCACTGGCAACCTCTTGGTCGGTAAAATTTCTGCCCTCTACTAAGCTCAGCCCTGCTACCGATAAATAATTAGCATCGCCCCCGCGCACGGTGATATTGGGATTGGTTTTTATTGACTGGTATTTTACCGTAGCCGCAAAAGCAGCGCCTACCGAAATAGATGCAGTTACCGGATAATTGAACCGTTCCTTAAATTCGAGCGCTTGGGTAATGGAAATGGGCTGATAGTCTTTGGGGCGTTTACCGCGTCTGCCCACCTGTATGCCGGTGCCTTTTTTGCGTATATCAAAATTATTGGCTCCCATAGTGGCAAAATTGCTGCTCAGCGATGCCTGTATGCCATCAACGGCGGTTAAAATGCCCACCAAAGCCATAATGCCAAAAGCTATAATCATACAGGTAAGTATGGTACGCAGCAGGTTTGCGCGTATGGCATTAAGCGCCAGCAGTATGTTATCTAACAAACTCATGGGGGGCAGTTTTGGTTATTAGTTTACCCTTTTTGCCCAAAATTACACTTTTTAGCTCATTACTGCCAAAAACATAGGTTCTGTGCCGTACTTTTGGCAAAAAATACAGCTAACCGGTTCATGTGCAGGACTGCCATTGCCGTTTTACCCGTAGCGCTTTTCTCCTCTTTTTATACGCATTACCATTCATTTATGCCTGCCAACAAACGCGATTCACAGCATACTTTATACTTGCTCGATGCCTTTGCCCTTATTTACAGAGCGTATTTTGCCTTTGGCGCACGCCCCATGACCAATTCAAAAGGGCTCAATGTATCGGCAATTTTGGGGTTTACCAATACGCTGTACGACCTCATTGTTAAGGAAAAACCTACGCATATTGCCGTGGTTTTTGACTCAAAAGGTCCTACCCTCCGCTCACAGGAGTTTGACTTTTACAAAGCACATCGGGAAGAAATACCCGAAGATATTGTGGCATCAATTCCCTATATTCAAAGCATAGTAGAGGCATTTAATATCCCGCTTTTGCAGGCAGACGGCTACGAAGCCGATGACATTATAGGCACCATAGCCAAACGTGCCGAAAAAGACGATTATACGGTGTATATGGTTACACCCGATAAGGATTTTGGACAATTGGTGAGCGAAAACATCTTTATTTATAAACCATCTTACCAGCAAAAACCCATAGAAATTTTGGGCGTGCCCGAAGTGCTTAAACGCTGGGATATAGAAAGAGTAGAACAGGTAATTGACCTGCTGGGGCTAATGGGCGACCAATCAGACAATATACCCGGCATAAAAGGCGTGGGCGAAAAAACCGCCGTTGCCCTGCTCAAACAATTTGGCACCTTAGAAAACATACTGGCTAATGCCCACCAAATAAAGGGTAAAACTGCCGAAAAAGTGCGGGAAGGAAAAGAAATGGCAATTATTTCTAAAAAACTTGCCACCATTATTACCGATGTACCCATACCCTACGAACCCGAAAAATACATAATGGAAGAAATAGACCGCCCAAAATTAGCGGCTATTTTTGCCGATTTGGAGTTTAGAACCTTGGGAAAACGCATTTTGGGCGAAGCGTATGAGGTAAACCCCACCACAGCCGCCACTACCCAACAGCCCGAAATCAAACCCACCGAACAGCTCAACCTGTTTGCCGCCAACACACAAGCGCCCGCTAACCAAATGCAGGCAGAACTACTGGAAAGCAAACCCTCCCAATTGGGCAATAATATCTATAATACCCCGCACCAATACCACCTTGCCGAAACGCCCGAACAGCAAAAATCTTTGCTGCAACTGCTTATGCAGCAAAAAATGGTGTGCATAGATACCGAAACCACCGGCATTGACCCCAATAACAGCGAGTTGGTTGGCTTGTCGTTTTCTTTTGAACCGCATACCGGTTACTACGTGCCCGTGCCCGAAAATCAGGAAAATGCCCAACGGCTGCTGGCACAGTTTAAGCCTTTTTATGAAAACGAACACATAGCTAAGGTTGCCCAAAACCTAAAATATGATGCCCTTATGCTCAAATGGTATGGCGTAGAACTGCATGGACAACTGCACGATACCATGGTGGCGCACTATCTTATTGAGCCCGATATGCGGCACAACCTTACCCTGCTTGCCGAAACCTACCTGCATTATACGCCTGTGCCTATTGAAGATTTGATTGGTAAAAAAGGTAAAAATCAACTCAGTATGCGGCAGGTAGCTTGGAACAAAATTGCCGATTACGCTGCCGAAGATGCCGATATTACCCTGCAACTGCACCAAAAATTTACCCCCGTACTGGCAAAATCCAACCTCCAAAACCTGTATGCACAAGTAGAAATGCCACTTGTATCGGCATTGGCGGCTATGGAATTTGAAGGCGTAGCCATTGATGTGCCTTTTCTTAAAAAATACTCGGGCGAGGTGGTAGAAGAACTTAGCCGCATTAAACAGGAAGTATTTACCCTTGCCGGCGCTGAATTTAACCTCGACTCGCCCCGACAATTGGGCAATATCTTGTTTGATAAACTTAAAATTCCGTATGTGGGTAAAAAAACCGCTACCGGTCAGTACAGTACCGATGAGGAAACCCTGCAATTACTTGCCAATAACCACCCCATTGCCCTTTTGCTGCTCGATTACCGCGAACTGAGCAAACTGCGCAGTACCTATATTGATGCGCTTCCGCAATTGGTAAACCCCAAAACCGGCAGAGTTCATACCACCTACAACCAAACCGTAGCCAGTACCGGCAGACTAAGCTCTACCGCCCCCAACCTGCAAAACATTCCTATACGCACCGAGCGCGGAAAAGAAATGCGCCGAGCCTTTATTCCCAGAAATGAACAATATACCCTCCTTTCTGCCGATTACTCGCAAATAGAGCTGCGCCTGATGGCTCACATGAGCGCCGATGCCGCCATGCTCCAAGCCTTTGCCGATGGGTTAGATATTCACCGCGCTACCGCCGCCCGCGTGTATGGCGTGCCACTAAGCCAAGTGGACAGCGAAATGCGCCGCAAAGCTAAAATGGTAAACTTTGGCATTATATACGGCATCACCTCCTTTGGCTTAGCCCAAAGATTAGGCATTACCCGAACCGAAGCCGGCAGCATTATTGAGGAGTACTTTAAACAATATCCGGGGGTAAAAGACTATATGGATGCCGCCATAGAAAAAGCCCGCTCACAAGGCTATGCCGAAACCCTGCTGGGGCGCCGCCGCTACCTAAAAGACATTACCTCGCAAAACCGCACCGTGCGCTCCTTTGCCGAGCGAAATGCCATAAATACTCCCCTGCAAGGCACCGCCGCCGATATGATTAAAGTGGCTATGATTAACATTTACCACCGCCTGCAAAAAGAAAACCTCCAATCAAAAATGCTGCTCCAAGTGCATGACGAACTTGTTTTTGATGTTTATTTGCCCGAAACAACTACCCTAAAAGCCCTTGTAGAACAAGAAATGAAAAACGCCCTGCCCAATCTTAAAGTGCCCATAGAAGTAGAAAGCGGCATTGGACAAAACTGGTTAGAAGCTCACTAATAATCCACCCAAAAACTATATTTACCACCGCAGCGGAGCATAGCGGCTCACCACTTGGGCTATGGCGGCTATGTCTTTTTCTGCTTTGGCTATATCCTTTTCTTTCCACACTTTTTGCTTGCTGAAAATTTTTTTATATCTAACCGGTGGCGAGGCTACAATTTGGTCGCACTCAAAACACATAGACAATTGTGCCTGTATGTTGTTTTGGTCGTCATACAAAACAATGCCGTGGCGCGGAATAAAACACTTGCTCAAGCCCATAGCCACCATATCAGATGTTTGAGTCATGATTTGGACTATTTGCAGCATATCATCGGGTGCAATTTCGGATACATAGGTGGCGGCGGGGTTTATATCGCCATTTACCACTACCGATGTTTGGGGCATTTGGGTTTCATTGGGTAGGGGGTAGGTTTCATTAAATGTGTAAAGGCGGGCGGTGGCATAACCCGTATAGGGCCAAAACTGGCTTCCGGCAGGCGGCGGTGCGGTTTGGCAGTGCAACAGTAGCGTGAGCAGCAATAACCAGTTTACAAACATAAGGCAGCTAATTTAAAAGTGAAACCATAAAAAAATCCCGATGCTAACAGCGCCCTCCGACTAAAACCCCACCTGAAACATAACCCTTACCAACTGGTGCATTTTTTGGGCACTGAGCAAAGCCGGTGCGCCGGTATCGGTAAGCAGTTCTGTAAACGCTCGTTTGGGGGCATTATCGTATAAAACGCGGTATTGCACCTCAAAAGAAGCCTGTTTGCCACCCCCCTCGGCAAGTTTTATGCTTAGGCTTGTTTGCAGGTCAATGCGGTAATCAACGGCTTTACTGGTAAAGCCGTTTTGGGTAGTTTGGCTGTACCACTCCCAAGGCATAGGCATTTTAAAATAAGGTCTGATTTTGAGCGTCCATTGGTCGTTAGGTTTTAGGTCTATGGTGGGTCTAAACTCCCAGCGCAGGTATTGGGTAGCGTTAAAACTTTGTCTTCGGTAAACTTTTCCGGCGACAGTGGTTAGTGTATCGGCGGCAAACCCCTTTTCGGTTTCCAAAAACAACCCCGTTAGCAGGGCTACCCTGAAAGTGTTATAGCGTTTTCGGGTAGCTGTTTTAGCCATTTGTTGTGCCCGTATCAGTTTGGCGGCATCGGTTGGGTTTGCAGGTGTGGCTGCTGCACAATCGCCACTTATGCAGGCAAGCAGCGTATCGGTGCCGGTATTGGCAAGTGTTAACCTACTCACAGCAGTCAGTTCTTGCCTTCCTTTTGCTGTTAGTTTTTTCGACCATCGGGCAACAATAAAACCGCCGCCCAGCTCATAACGCTGTTCAATGCCCAAAAATTCGTCCGAAAAACGGCTCATCACCGCATAATTTTCCAAAAAAAGGCTGTCGCCCACCGGTAGGCTATGGTCATAGGTAATAAAGATATTGGATACATTTTCAGTAAAAGTGCCGTTGTTCAGCACCATACCCACATCATTGGCAAATTCAAATTTATCGGGATAATAACCCCGGTAAACCGATATGCCACCGTTTATCTTATACAACGAAGCAGCGCCGGTTTTATCGCCCGCAAAACCAAACCTTGCGCTGCCGTTAAAGCGGTTTTCCTTCTGTTCAAAATCTTTGAGCAGTTTGACCAAAAAAGCGGTTTCATCGGTCAGTTTATTGCAAAGGGGCATTTGGGCAGAATCGGCAGGGGTAAAAAGCAGTACGCCGGCTTCTATGCCGTTTATATTTTGAGCATTCAGCAGCCCTTCAAAACGGCTGCAAACCAAATTTAAAAACAGCGCCCATAAAAGTAGGGTTGTATTGCGCATAGTAGGAGGTTAAATGGGCAACAAACAAATAAGCCGTAAACATGGCTTAATTATTCCTTTTAAACCAAAATGCAAAATGCTTGCCAACAAAGTTAATACAATTACCCGTTTCTGACCTCTTAAACCTACATTTTATGCCGGAACAGCTAATACAGTGTTTGAACAACAAAATTTTTCTACTGTAGATGCGTTTAAATAAAAATAACTACCTTTGAGTAGTACTTGTGCATTATTGCCCACAAACTTCTTTTTTACGCCACCTTCACTTGTTATGCGCACCATTTTCAAAGCATTTTTATTGTTGCTTGCCATTAATGTTTTTTTTAGCTTGTTTACCGCCTGCGAACACGAGCCCATACTGCCCGATAACCCCGGCGATACCACCACTAACCCGATAGATACTACCACCAACCCAATAGATACCACCACCACGCCCATAGATACCTCTACCACCGGCGGCAATCCCTGCCTGCCCAATGTGGTATATTTTGAGCGAGATGTACTACCCATATTGCTTTCTAACTGTGCCTATTCGGGTTGCCACGATGCCGCCTCGCACCAAGACGGCGTAGTGCTGAACAACTACAACAATGTGGTGAACACCGGCGATGTGAAACCCTACAACCTAAATGGTAGCGACCTTTATGAGGTAATTACCGAAACTGACCCCGATAAGCGTATGCCGCCCCCACCCAATGCCGCCCTCTCTGCCGCCCAGATAGCCACTATTGGACAGTGGATACTGCAAGGCGCTCAAAACCTTACCTGCGATGAAAACGGCGGCGGTTGCAACACTACCAATGTAAGTTTTGCCGCTACGGTGCTGCCTATTATTCAAAACTACTGCTCCGGCTGCCACAGCGGAAGCAGCCCCCAAGGCGGTGTTTTACTCACCAATTACAACCAGATAGCCGCCGCCGCCACAGTGGGCAGTTTGATAGGAACTATTAAAGGCACATCGGGTTACACGCCAATGCCTTTTATGCAGCCCCCGCTCAACACTTGTTTTATACAAAAAATTGAAGCGTGGGTAACCGCCGGCGCACCTAATAATTAACGTTGCACATAAAAAATTATACCGGCCCGATGAAATGGTTTAAATTTTTACTCGTATGTTTGCTGTGCCTTGCCATAGTAACAGGGTTGGTTTTGCTCACACAATTACTTTCATAACCAAAATAAATTGCTCCCTGTATGAAAAAGAACATGGGTAACTTAGACCGTATTTTGCGCATAGTAGTAGCCATCGTTATTGCTGTTTTGTATTTTACCAACACCATTAGCGGCACGCTTGCAGCTGTTTTAGGCTTACTGGCTATTGTGTTTGTACTTACCAGTACCATCAGTTTTTGCCCGCTTTATTTACCGTTTGGCATATCTACCTGCCCCAAAGACGAAGCATAAACCACTTCCTCGCACACTCCTAACTAACTGCCTCCTGTGTTGCTTAACCAAGGGGATGGGTTATTTATGCCCTTTTTAAGCAGAAACGCTTGTTTTTTACACCTGT
This sequence comes from Bacteroidetes bacterium UBA2322, assembly GCA_002345145.1. Taxonomy (GTDB): domain Bacteria; phylum Bacteroidota; class Bacteroidia; order Chitinophagales; family UBA2359; genus UBA2359. Next base: position 1,963 of record DDVC01000154.1, on the reverse strand, counting down.
TCAATAGTTTATTATGCAGCATACTGCTACAAATTGGAGCAAATGCATTAAAGGCATAGCCCTAAGTTTGCTCTTGCTTTGCTTTGGGTTTTCGGCAATCAAGGCTCAAAACTGTACTGCCAGTTTTATGTTTACCCTCAACGGGTTGAGTGTTTCTTTTATGGATATGTCCACCACATCGGGCAGTCCTATAGTATCTTGGCAATGGGATTTTGACGATGGCGCTACTTCGGTGCAAGCCAATCCCACCCATGTTTTTCCCGAAGCCGATAAATACAAGGTTTGCCTTACCATACAAACCGCCAACGGGTGTCAAAATGAAGTTTGTATTGACGTGGAAATCTGCCAGCTCAATATATCGGCAAATGTAAACCCAAATTGCAATGCCGCCGGGCAAATTTCGGTTGCTGTTACCATTTCCGATGTTTATGACAGCGCCAAAAACATAACCGTTTCCTTAGACGGACAGTTAGTTGCGGGTAGTCCATTCAATATTGACGATGTAGCGCCGGTTGTAATAAACCTCACCATTCCGGGCGATGGTTTAACCCACTCGCTAACCGCTATTTCAGAAGATGTGGCAGGCTGTACGCAAACAGTTACCTTTGCTGCGCCCGATTGTTTTTCCGATTGTTTCTTGTCAGGAGTAAATGCTAATATCACCGGCGGCACTGTACATTCCGTAACCGTTGACGATAATTTTTTCAGCCCACAAACTGTAACGGTAACTGTGGGCGATGTGGTTCGGTTTACCTGGATAGGTTCCGGACATACCACCACCTCTGATGCCACCACCGGACCCGATGCGTGGAACTCCGGCTTGCTCAATGCAGGATCAGTGTATGATGTGCTCATCAAAAATCCCGGCACACACCGCTATTATTGTATTCCGCATGGCGGTCCGGGCGGAGCAGGCATGGCGGGCATTATTGTAGCTAATTGCCCGGCAGGAGGCATTTTTCCGGTGCAGGTGAGTTTTAACACCTCCGTTGCAGGCAGTGCAGGTTACCAAATCTTGATTAACGGCATACCCACTCCGGCAAGCCCTTACCCATACAGCGGTACCGGCGCTAATAATACTATAATAAACATAGCCGGCAACGGCTTACCGCATACCATAACCGTTCAGGACGTAGCAGACCCCACCTGCCAACCCGAAAAAACCTTTAATGCACCCGACTGTGGCGCTGCCCCCCCTTGCAGTGTAACACTCAGCGCCACCCTTGCCGGCGCTTGTGCAGGACTAAATGCTCCTTATTTACTTTCTGTTAATGCCATTAATGGGAGCAGTAGTTTTACTGTGTGGATAGACGGCTTGCAAAGTGGCAGCCCGATTTTATATAACCCTACCGGCGCTACTTCCGCCACCATAAACCTGCCGGGTGATGGCGCTGCACATACTATTGAAATACGTGATGCCGCAAACCCTGCCACCTGTAATGCCGCTGTTTCGGTTACCACCCCCAACTGCGCACTGCCATGCAGCATAGCTAACCTTTCCGTTAGTACCGGCACTGCCGTAACCCATATTGTGCAGGTGCAGGATTTTCAGTTTGCACCTCAAAATATTACCGTAACCGTTGGCGATACCGTTCGCTTTGTGTGGACGGGCGTGGTGCAACACACCGCCACCTCCGATGCCACCTCCGGACCCTTAGTGTGGAACTCCGGTTTGCACGGCAATGGGTTTGTGTTTGATGTGGTTATTGCCGCACCCGGCGTGCATGGTTACTACTGCATTCCGCATGGCGCACCCGGTGGCATTGGCATGGCAGGTAGCATTACCGCCCTACCCGCCTGCAATGAAGGTTTGGCTACCGTGCAGCTCAGTTTTGCCGCTACCAACGGCAGCGCGCAGGGGTTTGGGGTTTGGTTAGACGGCAACCAACTTACCGATGCTCCCATACCCTACGCCCTATCGGGCAATAATGCCGCATCGGTAAACATAACAGGAGACGGCTTG
>DDVC01000199.1 GCA_002345145.1 Bacteroidetes bacterium UBA2322 | reverse complement strand
TTTTATTGAACAAATAACTTTGTTGGGCATAAAGCATTTCAAAATGAAACAAGACAAAAAGCACTATATTCATGTACATTTTCATGTTGCGTATTTTTAAAAGTAAATAAAAGCCCTTAACACTACTGAATTTCAGTAGTGTTAAGGGCAAATGATAACTACTTAACTATGAGTAATTTTTGAATGCTAAGAACTTGTGTGCCGGTAATGGCTTTGCAAATATACATACCATTAGGCAAGTCTATAGGCAATACCAAAACACTGCCATTGCAAGTATAGGTTTTTTGCAGTACGCCTTGCAGGTTGTAAATATGGAGTTGCCATACTTGTTCGGTTGGGCGTTGCAACTGTATGGTTGCTGTATTGGCGGCGGGGTTGGGGTATATAAGCAAATTGTTTAGTCCTGTATTTGCTGCCTGTTGGCTGTTATTGCGTAAGTAGCTTACATTCTTGTAATACACTTCTCCATAGTAACTTGCATTAATGGCTTGTGCTATGGGGGCAGTGGGCGCATGCTCTTGCAGGGCAGTTTGGCGCAGGTATAACTCTTGTATGCTCATGGTTTTACCACTGCCGGCGGGGGGCTGTATGCCTTGCAGGAGTTGGGTGTAGAGGTCTTTAAAGGCAATGTTTTCGGCATTGTCATCGGGTATTTGTTGCAGGTATAGCCATGCGCTGTCGGGCTTTTGTTCGCTTTCGTAAGTAGCGGTCAGTAGTTTGGCACTTTCGGTAGTGTTTTGGGTGCGCAGGTCTTGTTTGGCTTCTTCTTCTCTGCCACTGCACAACTGCGCGCGCAGCAGGCGGGTTTGCAAATAAACGATTTTGCTTTCTTCGGTGGTTTGGTCTAACAACGCGCGCCAGCAGTCGGGGTCGCAAGCACCGCAGGCATCGGGGTCTAAACTGCATTGGCTGTTTTCAAAGGAAACGGGAGTAAGGAAACAGAAATTATCAACTTGTATATTACCAATTACACTGGTTGGATTAAACCCGGGCTGCCCTACATACTGAAACAGATAGGTGGGGTCGGTGGGGTTTAGGTAGTCGGTGGCATCTATATTGTAGCCGTTGATGCCGGGTATGGGGGTATGGAAGGTATTGCGACGGGCTTTGAGGGGGTATAATGGCACACATTCTCCTTGGTCGTTGAGGAAGCCGTTGATAACCCAGTCGTTGTTGATGTTATTGTCGTAGATGTTGCAGTCCACTATGAGTCGGCTGTTTTGTCCGGCAAAGAGGTTGGCAATGCCAAAACTGCCTCCAAAGTAGTTGTCTAAAATGGTACTTGCCTGGTTGGTGCCGTTTCGGGCTACAATGCCAAGGTTGTAGGGGTTGGTATTATTGCCAAAGGTACAGGTGAAAGTATTGGCGCTTATATCGTAACCCCATACGGCATCGGCAAAAATGCCATAACCGTTTAGGTCTTGTGTGCCGGCTTGTATATCAAAAAAGTTGTTTTGGGCAATGGTAGCCAATACGCCGCCGCTCATGCTCAAGCATCGGTGGGCGCTGAAAAAGGAATTTTCTTTTACAATAAGCCCTCTGTGTATGGAGGGCAGGTTGTAGGCATCTATGCCGTGTAAGATGTGGTGGAACTCGTTGTTGTGTATATTTATATGCGTATTTACGGTGCGTATGCCGGCGCCTCGGTTTTCAAGGGGCAAGGCGTTTTGGGCAGTAAAATTATTTTGCCTAATGGTGAGCCCGGGTCCGGCGGTATTGAGGGCTATGTGGGTAAAGGGGTTTTGGGCAATATGAAACCAAGAGGCATCGTCGTTATAAAAAGTATTGTCTTCTATAATGCTTTTTTGGTAGTATTTGGGTCCGCCGGGTTCACCCCTGAAACGGTCTAACTGAATGCTTACTCTGTTGTTTATGAATTGGCTGTTTTTGGCATATACAATACCGCCGCCCATAGTAGAACCGGATACATCTATCAAGTCATAGGCATGTAAGGCGGTATTGGCATCGCGTATCAGGCTGTTTTCTACAATGGCTACGCCGTGGTGTGGGCTGCCGTTGGCGTAGTAGTCGGTAGGGTGTGCTTTGTTGGTATTGCCTTCTATGAGTATGCCTTGCCAGTAGTTGTTTTGGCAGCCATCGGCGCGCAAAACGGAGTTATTGTTTATAAGGAGTTTTGCTCCTTGTTTCACCTCTATTTTAGTGGTTTGCCCTACCATTTGGAGGTCGGAGTTGCGGATATGGAGGGTTCTGTTGGCGGGTACAACGAGTGTACCGGCAAAACGGAGGTTTAGCCCGTCCCAGAGTTCGTTGCCGGCGGCATCTTGCTGTACGCCGGGTATGTTATTGGCGGGGTCGCCTACCATGTAGGTACCGCTAAAATCGGTGGGGGCAATATCGGTTGACAGTACCTCGTAGCCGGCTTGGGCGGTGCAGCCGTTGGCATCGGTTGCAATAACGGTGTAGGTATTGGGGGCGGCAACTTCTATTGCTTCATCAGCACTTCCGTTATTCCACAAATAAGAATTGCCGCCACTTGCTGTAAGGGTTACGGTACATTCGTTTTGGGTCATGATGATTTGGGGAGTTGGCGGTTCAAATAAAACAACGGTAGTAGTGGCGGAGGCGGTGCAGCCGTTGGCATCGGTAACGGTGAGGGAGTAGGTGCCGGGGGCAATAACGGTTTCGGTTTGGGTATCGGTATCCCAAGTAAAGCTGTAGGGGGCTGTGCCGCTTGTTACTTGTATTTGTAAATCAAAGGGTAGCGTTTCGGGGCAAAGCATGTAAAGCGGTTGGGAGAAAGTTACTTGGGGGTTGGGGTTTATGGTAACATTGGTGGTGGCTGAGGCGGTGCAGTTATTGGCATTGGTAACCGTAACGGAGTAGTTGCCGGAGGCAGAAATGGCAATAGACGGATTGTTATTAGCCTGATTTACGCCGTTAATAGTCCAAACATAACTGTTGCCTGCTTGGTGTTCAACCGATAGTTGCTGAGGAAGGCTGCCTGTGCAAATTGTAATGGCAGGAGGCAGTTCTACATAGGGCATGGGGAGTACATTTATGGAAGCTGTGCCTATACAGCCGCCACTTGCAGTAACCGTAACGCTGTAAACGCCGGGCTCCGAAACGATATTTTGGGCAGTAGTAGCGCCATTAGACCATGTGTAGGCGGGTCCGCTCCAATCAGCATTATAGGCATTCAGTACGGCATATCCTTCCGATAAACATATAGAAGCCATGCTGTTAGCTACCGCATTACCATAAGAGGCATTGCAATTGAAATACTGAATTGGGTTGAGCTCGTTAATAAGTACTACCGGAAAGAGCTCATTAGAGGTTACAATGTATGGGTTATACAAAGATGCTATTCTGTTCATCATAATGCCTATTTGCTCTTGTGTAAAAGCGTGAGCAAAAGGCAAGCCTGCTAAATAGTTCATGGTGTTATTGTCTATTTCTTCCGGTTCGTTGCAGGGCTGCCATCGCCAGTAGGGAACTCCGGCGGGTTGGGTAAGCCATAAACCGGCACCACAAGGAGCCGCTACCGGTGTAGAAGCCAAGGCATCAGAGTATTGGTTTTGCAAACTGATTGGTGACTCACAGTTGGCATTCCAGTCATCGGTGTAAGAGCCACTTACGTTAAGGTCGTATGGTATATCGCAGATATTTTGGTTGTCGTCAAAAAGAGGACAGGCATTACCGGCAGCATCTCCACTTGGACAAGTGTACCGATAGAAAGTGTGTCTTAATCCAAAAGCGTGACCAAGTTCGTGGAGGGTAATTTCGGAGAAATAGGTATTACAACCAAAAAGGTTTCGGGCATTTTTGACTAACACACGCGGGTACCCGGTACTAAATGCGACACCACCACTTTCGCCGTTTGGGTGAACAAATATCTCTATTTGGTTGGCTATGTTTAAAGCGTTATTAGCGCCAAGTGTTCCTAACAGCGTATTAGTTGCATTATCAAAATAGGCTTGGTTAGCCACATAGTTTACACTGCTGAGCAAAAGTCTAAATGGCACTTGGGGGGCTGCTTGTGGGGGCATCCAGCCGGCGGGCGGGGTAAGCGCTGCTGTACCAAAAAGGGCATTTGCTTCGGGCATATAGTACAACCAGCCATTACAGGCATTCATAGGCAGGTTGTTGGCAAGGTATTCATTCATTCGGTTCACCAAATCTTCGGCAAAGTCATTACCGGTATAATCAGAAGGCAGTGTGGCGCTTCCGTTTCCGGTTGGGGTAAAGCTATCGCCACCGCTTCCGTCTTGAATAAACGTAACGTTTACTCTTACATAAATAAGGGTTTGGCATCCAAGCGGCATGTTGGCGGTAGTGGGTTCTTCATAATCCGGAATACTTTCTTCTGTGGTACCACAAAAATCGTATTCCTCAAAAGGGGTTTGCGCATTTGCCGGCATAGCCCATAACATGATGACTAAAACCGTCATGAGTAGGTACGGGAGGCATAACATATTACCCCCCCCCACATGTGTTTAGGGGTTGGCAACATTTTTTCAGATACCTCTGAAATTTTCAATCCAATCGTGTAGGCAAAAAACTTTTTCATACGAAACTAATTAAGGGGTTAAAAAATATATAAAAACGTATCTTGCGTATTCACGGCTGCCTGTATGCACAGGCAGCAAGGTAGGAGAAACAAACACACCCAAAATCATCTGCAATGGTATCTGCCACGTATTCTTACACTCTTGTTGTAATCGGGAAAAGGCTTAACTATCGGGCTTTTATTTTTGTACAAACAAAGTTATCGTATTTGTTTTAAGAAAGCAACTTTTTTTGCAAAAATTTTTTGATTTTTTTGCAAGAGGGTGATAAGGCGGTAAGTAAGTATGCTGTATTGGGCACCAAACCCATTCGTAACTCGTAATTCACTACTAACCGCAAACAAAAAACCGGTTGAAACACCATGGTTTCAACCGGTTTGTATGCTGAGCCTCCCATGGGATTTGAACCCACGACCTGCTCATTACGAGTGAGCTGCTCTACCACTGAGCTAAGGAGGCAAAACAATAGGATAGAAAAAAAAGTCGGGGTGACTGGACTTGAACCAGCGACCTCTACGTCCCGAACGTAGCACGCTACCAACTGCGCTACACCCCGATTGCCCGAAAGCGGGTGCAAAAATAACCAATGCTCTCGTTTTTTAGTTCCTTTTTGCTGTTTTTTTTATTTTTTGATTGCTAAAACAGTTTGTTTGCTGTTTAATGCTAATACTTAAAGATATCTTCCAAAAGTTTTTGGTAATAGGGTTTTTTGGCTACGCCGTTACTATTACCGGTGCAATCCATAAATTTGAGTTCCAATAGGTTCCACAAATCAGAATGACCCTTATCATAACCCAGCGCCCAAATTCCGATGCCACCCAATTGGTATTGGTAAACCAAGTCGTATTTATGATTTAGGCTTTCGGAGTTGTCAAACCAGCATTGGGTTATATTTTCTTTGCCGCCTTTAACAATATAGGGTGTAGCGCTTCGGGAGTCCCATCGGGGCGTGTATTTGCCTAAGTAAGCATCTTTAATTTGTGCATAAGTGGGCGATTTCAGGTAAGAATTGGCAGCAGCCGGCACCCCGTAACTTTGGGTTTGCCATTCTCTGCCGTAGTAGGGCACCGCCATTATAAACCTGCTTGGGTGTATGCCTGAGGCTATGTATTTTTCGAGGGTGGCTTTTTGCGAAACCTTACCATCAAGCGGGGCAACGGGTCCGGCATGTTTACTGTTGGCATAGTAGTAATCATAGCCCATAATAATAAAGGAGGCAACGTAGGGCTGCAAAGCGGTTAGGTCAAAAACACCTTGGTGGTCAATAGCCGGTAGGGCAATGGTAATATGCGTGCCCGGGCGTTCTTTGGTAAACCTATTATGCAGGTAGGTAACAAATCGGGTAAAATTATTGCGGTCGGCGGCGTATAACTGCTCAAAATCGAGGTTTATGCCATCGGCTTTTCGCAGATTGAGCAAGCGAATCAATTGTGCGGCTAAATTGCTCCACGCTTTTTGGTTGCGCAAAAATCGGGCATTATTATCGTACCCAAAATTGGTAACGCAGAGTTCTACCTTGCAGCCTGCTAATTGGGCATAGGTTATGGAGTTGGTGGTTTCCCAGCTATGCACTGATTTATAGCCGCCGGTATGCGGGTTGAGTTCATAAGAGAAATAGCTGAATGTACTTAGCAAGCCAAAATCGTAGTGGTTATAGTACTCTGCCCCAAACCAATAAGGGTGATAACCATATACTTCCTTTGCAAGCGCACACTTAGCAGACCGTTTAGATGAAGCAAAACCCGATACTAAATACTGCCTTAGCAAGGCTCCCATATCGGCGCTGTCTTTGGGTTCTTCGGGGTTTTCATTGGTAAACTGGGTTATGTGTTCTTGCCTTATGGAGTATGTTTGGTCAAAATCGGGCTCGTAGGGAAATGGTGTTTCGTTGGTTTGTGCTCTACTTGAATGTTGCCAAATTAGTATCAAAAGCAGCAAATAGATAAGGTGTTTCATATAGCAAAGTATATTTAGTTTGGTGGCTTATGGGGTATCGGAGGCGTTTTAAAGGTTTTTTAAGCGCTTGGGTAAATTAGTAGGAATAAGCGTTGTGTTGTAACAATAAACTGTCCACTTTTTGCTCCCATGCCTGCTGAAAAGAAGGGCGATGGCTAAAATGTGTTTGGTAATCGTATTGTTTATCTGTTTTTCGCCATGTTTGCAGTATGGTATCTATGGCGGCATTTAGGTCATCGGTTTGTGAGCAGGTAAAACAACGATTGTGCAGCATTTGGCGCACTTTGCGGGCATGAAGTTCGGTAATATCAAAATGCAGTTTTTCGTGCCGCAGGTAGTGGGGTGTTTTAGCTTCGGGGCGTACCCATGACTCTTTTTTTCGGAAAACGGCTTTCACCTTTACCTGCAATTCACCCTCGTGGCAAAAATGGCTGTACGCTACCGCCGATGAGGTTAGGGCTGCTATGTAGGTGTGGGCGCTATCGGGAGCTGCTTCAAAATCAGCCCATGAAAGGTTATAATCTGGCGACCATGTTATCTTTTCTGCCTCCTCATCGGTTGGGAGGGTGGTTGGGGCAGGGTGTATATAATTTTCTGCCGCTACTTGGGCGCTGCAACTTTCAAAAATGGGTTGATAAGCCGGCTTATTTGCGGGCAACCCAATGAGGAGCAAAATAAGTATAGCTATTCGCAGCATATTGCCTTGGGTGGAGTTTGGGCTATAACGCTTAAACAGTGGGTTAAAGTGTATGGATTGTGTTCAAAAAAACGTGTTATCAGGCGCTTTATTAGCGTTGGCGCCTACAGGCAGCAAAAGGTAAATTGCCGGTATGGCAATCATGCTATTTAATGCCCCGTTTACCCCAATAATGCGAAATAGCTAACCCTGCTATCATATCCCAAATGCCCCACCATGCGGCTAAAATAGCCATACCGCCCATGCCGCCAAAAAAGGTAAAGATGAGCATTAACCCCAAGCCGGTATTGTGTACGCCGGTTTCGATAGAAATGGTGCGGGCATCATACTCACTCATGCCCAGCGTTTTGGCAAAGGTGTACCCACCCAAAAAGCCTAATCCGTTGTGAAAAAATACCAATACGGCAACTAAGTGAATATATTGCAGAAAAAACTGAAAATTGGCAGCTAATGCCGCCACAATTACCCCGAAAAATATGAGCAACGATATTTTTTTGATAAAGGGAGAAATGCGTTCTGCTAATTGGCTGTATTTTTCCGATATAAAAATGCCCAGCAGCAGCGGTATGCCCAGCACCAGCATAACGGTAACAAACATTTCTACCAAATTTACACTAATTGAGCGCATCAATTGGGCGGCAGGCGGGTATAAACTGCCATAAAAGGTAAACACCGCCGGTGTTATAATGGGCGCAAGCAGGGTAAGCATGGCGGTTAAACTTACCGACAGGGCAGCATTTGCCTTGGCATTGAGCGACATAAAATTGGCTACACTGCCACTGGGGCAGGCAGCCACTAAAATCATACCCAACGCCATACTGGGCATGGGGCGGGCTATATATATGAGTGCAAGGGTAATGAGCGGCATAACCACCAACTGAGCTGTAAGGGCAATGGCAGCCGTTTTAGGGCTGCTAAGCACTGCCCTGAAATGCCGGAGTTTTAGCTCCAGCGCTACGCCAAAAATGATAAAACCCAAACAGAAATTGAGCAGCCAGAGGCTTTGCGGACTAAAATGCAGACGAACAGCGTCTATTGCCTCCGGTTGCATAGGCAAAATAGTTTTATGTGTGGTGAGGCTTAATCGTTCAGTTTTAGCACGGCAAGGAAAGCCTCCTGCGGCACATCTACCGAGCCTATTTGACGCATTTTCTTTTTACCCTCTTTCTGTTTTTCTAATAGTTTGCGTTTTCGGGTAATATCGCCGCCGTAGCATTTGGCGGTTACGTCTTTGCGAAGGGCGCTGATGGTTTCGCGGGCTATAATTTTTGCGCCAATAGCAGCTTGTATGGCAATAACAAACTGTTGTTTGGGCAAGAGGTCTTTTAGTTTGTTGCAGATTTTTCTGCCAAACTCATATGCTTTGGTACGGTGAATAAGGGCAGAAAGGGCATCTACACGGTCGCCGTTGAGTAAGATGTCGAGTTTAACCAAATCCGATTCTTTGTAGCCGGTAATGTGGTAGTCAAAAGAGGCGTACCCGCGCGAAACGGTTTTTAGTTTGTCATAAAAATCAAACACTATTTCGCCCAAGGGCATTTCGTAGGTAAGCTCTACGCGGGTGGTGGTAAGGTACATCTGGTTTTTTAAGATGCCTCGTTTTTCGTCGAGGCATAGTTTCATAATGTTACCTATGTATTCGGGTTTGGTAATGATTTGGGCGGTAATGTAGGGCTCTTCTACTGAGTCTAAGATGCTTATATCGGGCAAATCGGCGGGGTTGTTTACTATTATGGTTTCGGCTTTTTTACCTTTGGTATGGGCTATATACGAAACGTTTGGCACGGTGGTAATTACACCCATATCAAACTCGCGGTTGAGGCGCTCTTGTACTATTTCTAAGTGGAGCATACCCAAAAACCCACAACGGAAACCAAAACCAAGGGCTATGGAGGTTTCGGGCTCAAAAACCAGCGAGGCGTCGTTGAGCTGAAGTTTTTCTAAGGAATCGCGCAGGTCTTCGTAATCTTCGGAATCTATGGGGTAAATACCGGCAAAAACCATGGGTTTTACGTCTTCAAACCCGTGAATGGATTCTTGGCATGGGTTGGCAAAAGTGGTAATGGTATCGCCCACTTTAATTTCGGTACTTTTTTTAATACCGGTTATGATGTAACCCACATTACCGGCTTCCAATAGGGGGCGGGGTTCCATATCTAAGCGCAAAATGCCTATTTCGTCGGCACCATATACTTTATCGGCATTTACAAATTTTATCTTTTCATTGGTGCGCATTCTGCCGTTCATAATGCGGAAATAGGCAATTACGCCCCGGTAAGCATTAAAAACCGAGTCAAAAACCAGCGCTTGCAGCGGCGCATCGGGGTCGCCTTTGGGGGCGGGAACGCGGTTGATAATGGCATCTAAAATGCCGGTAATACCGATGCCCGATTTGCCGCTTGCCTCCAATATATCCTCGCGTTTACACCCGATGAGGTCTATGATTTGGTCGGCGGTTTCTTCTATGTTAGCGCCTTCCATATCAATTTTGTTGATAACGGGTATAATTTCAAGGTTGTGGTCTATGGCAAGATAGAGGTTAGAAATGGTTTGCGCCTGAATACCTTGTGAGGCATCTACCAGCAGCAGAGCGCCCTCGCAGGCGGCAATAGAGCGCGATACCTCATAAGAAAAGTCCACGTGTCCGGGAGTGTCAATAAGGTTCAAAACGTATTTTTCCCCATTGGTGTGGGTATAATCCATCTGAATGGCGTGGCTTTTAATGGTAATACCGCGCTCGCGCTCCAAGTCCATATTGTCAAGCAATTGGGCTTGCATGCGGCGTTCGGGAATGGTTTTGGTAAATTCCAGCAGCCTGTCGGCAAGGGTACTTTTACCGTGGTCGATGTGTGCAATAATGCAAAAGTTTCTAATATTATTCATAGCGGCGCAAAGATACAGCTATTTTGCCAAATTATGGCAATGCTTAGTAGTTTGTGAACGGGGCAATGTAAATAAGCGGCCACCCGATGAAAGGGCTCATTGGGTTAGGCATCTTTTTCAAATACCAGCGATACGGAGTTGATACAGTAGCGCAGTCCGGTAGGTTCGGGTCCGTCGTCAAAAACATGCCCCAGGTGGCTGCCGCATTTTTTACAAAGAACTTCTATGCGGTGCATTCCGTAGCTGTAATCGTTTTGGAGTATGATGTTATCTTGTGCCAAAGGGGTAAAAAAACTGGGCCAGCCACAACCCGAGTCGTATTTGGTTTGAGAATGAAACAAGGCATTGCCGCAGGCGCCGCATTTATAGGCGCCGCTTTCTTTGTGGTTGTAGTATTGCCCGGTAAAAGCGCGCTCGGTTCCTTTTTGGCGAAGTACGCGGTATTGTTCTGGCGAGAGTACTTTTTGCCACTCGCTATCGGGTTTTTCAATTTCAAAGTTCATAATACGCAGGGTTAAATAGTTGGGTTATTAACAATTTTACCGGCAAGAAGTTTTGCAGCAATTTGGGTTATGGGTTATCGGGCTTTATCAAACAGTTTTTGTCCGTATTGAACCACTAAATCGGCAAGTTGCAGGTTTTGTTGCCATGATGCAGGTATGGCGTTTATGCCGTTCATGAGCCCTACTATATTGCCGGTTATGGCGGCTGTGCTATCGGTATCGCCGGAGTGATTGGCTGCCAAAATAATGGCATTTTTTACATCGGTTTCAAAGTGCAGGGAGCAGTAGAGGGCAATAGACAGGGCTTCTTCGCCTACCCAGCCTTCGCCCAATTTGGCTAAGTGTATAAAATCGGGCTTAGTGGTTTGGTATAATGCAATTGCATCGCGGATAGCCTTAGTGGTTTCGGCATGGTTGTTCCATTGTTGCAGTATGGGCAAGGTTTGGTTAATTGCTTCCTGAAGCGAGTGCCCATGCACTAAAAATGCCAGTATTGCCGCCAGTGCGCCTGCCGATAGGTAGCCGCTGGGGTGGCTGTGCGTAATGGCGGCTAATTTGGCTGCTATGCTAAAGGCTTGTGTGGCGTTTTTCCAAAATAGTAACCCTGCCGGGGCAACGCGCATAACCCCGCCACAACCTTTACTGTGGTTAATGGGCTGTTCAATAGTGCCCATAACCCCGCTTTTAAGCGAGCCCATGCAGGTAATACCGGGCGCTCTGAGCCTAAAAAGCTCCTTGTGAGCCATTAAACCGGCGGTTTCAGCTGAGGGGGTTTGCATATACCCTTGGTAGGAATGAGTTTGCGTAATTAACCAACGGAGGTAGGCTTCATATACGGCTGTAACATAATTGTTGGTAGTGGCATTGGTGTTTACGGAGAGTAAGCCCTCCACAGTAAAAAGGGTCATTTGGGTATCATCGGTAAAAATGCCTATGCCATCGGCAAATTCTGTGTAATTGGTTACGCCGGTTGTGCCGTACTTGTTTAGGATATTGGTTAAGCTCATAAACTCGGTATCTGCTCCAAGGGCATCGCCCACAGCGCCACCCAGTAGGCAGCCTGTAAAGTTATCGGGTTGTAAGCGGTCAGTTTTCATGGTTTAGGATATTTTAGGAAAGTAATGAGATGAAGGTATGACAAATTTGGGTTGTGAAAAAAAAGCATAATCTTTCAAAAAAACCTATGAATAAAGATTTACGTGCCGTTTTACACAGTCTATTTTGCCATAGCCTGTAGGTGTTTTTACTTACCTAATTCCTCGGCACGTTTAAAAGCGGCAAGCACACCCTCTTCAATGCCTATGCCCAGCCCTTTGCTTTCAAAAACTTTAACCGCTGCTTCCGTAGTTCCGCCTTTGGATGAAACGCGCTTAATCCAGTCGTCGCAGGTAAAACTGTTTTTATTGTGCAGCTGCATAGATCCCACAAAAGTTTGCCAAACCAATAGTTCGGCTTGCGATTCGGTAAAACCCAATTTCATAGCGGCTTCTATCATGTGTTTCATAAAGTAATACACATAAGCCGGTCCGCTGCCCGATATGGCGGTGGCGGCATCAATCATGCGCTCGTCGTCAAAGTGAATAGCGCGTCCGGTGGTGCTGAGCAGGTTTTGTACTTCAATCAACTCTTTTCGGCTAACGGCTTCCTGAGCGGTAAAAGCGGTCATGCCCATGCCTACCTGTGCTGGCAAGTTGGGCATTGATCGGATAACTTTTTTAATACCCAAACCGTTTTCTATACTGGCTAATTTTACCCCTGCCATTATGGATAGTACCAGCGTATCGGGCGTAAGAAAGGGTTTAATAGAAGGGTAAACACTTTCGGCATCTTGGGGTTTTACCGCCAGTACCACCAAATCGGCATCTTTTATATACTCGCCGGGTACTTCATAAACGGTGCCACGCCCACGCTCACGCAGGTATGCCGCACGTTGGGGGTTGGTTTCTAATATGGTAAGGTCTTTGGGACGCAGAATATGGGCTGCCAAAAAACTCTCGGCAAAGGTATTGCCCATAATGCCGCCGCCAATAATGAGTACGTTCATGTGTAGAGGATTGTTAAAAGGTAAAACAGCTATTTTTTTCGTTTTATCGGTTTTGGGGCAAAGTTACCAATTTATACAACGTATCTTTGACAGCTCGTTACATTTGCACATAAAATAGGCATAAAAGTATGGTTTCCTATAAACTCTTTACCTGTTATATTAACTCGCCAATAGGATATTTGCACATTAGGGCAACGGAGGCAGCTATAGAATCAGTATGGTTTGCCGATGAACTACCTGCTGACTATACCGCTCCGGCTCAAACCGATTTGCCCGATTGTATGGTAACCTGCTGCCAACAATTGAAAGACTATTTTGCCCGAAAAATTACGGCTTTTAACCTACCTTTAAACCCACAAGGCACACCTTTTCAGCAGCGGGTGTGGCAGTATTTGCTGCAAATACCGGCAGGCTCTACCCGTACTTATGGGCATATTGCAGCCACACAGTTTACGGTTAAAACAACCCGTGCGGTAGGCGCTGCCTGTGGCGCTAATCCTATTGGCATTATCATACCGTGCCATCGGGTTATCAGTGCATCGGGCAGTTTAACCGGTTATGCAGGTGGGCTTTGGCGAAAAAAATGGCTGCTCAATTTCGAAAATTCGTTTCAACCCCATAATCAACAATTAGAAATGGGTTTTTAACATACTTTAAAAACCGCTAACTCACTTTTTACTATTCTGTATGCTATACCTTTTTGGTTTTGCTATTATAGTTAAGCTGAGCAATTTACTCCTGCTCTTGCTGCCCTTTCTTTTTAAGGCAAAAAGCGGCAAATACAATATGAGTAGAGAAGTAGATGGGCATAATCTGCCTCCGGTATCGATTATTATTTGTGCCCGAAACGAAGCACACAACCTGCAATCCAATTTGCCGCTTGTATTGGAGCAAGATTACCCTTGTTTTGAGGTGGTGGTGGTAAATGATGCCTCTAATGACCAAACTAAGCAGGTTTTGGAAACAATACATAAACAATATAATAATCTAAATGTTTTTAATATATTGCCTGCCCAAAAAACAGGAGGTGGAAAAAGACAAGCCCTGCAAACCGGCATAACTCAGGCAAAATATGAAATGCTGCTGCTTACCGATGCCGATTGTAAACCCGCCGGCAACAAATGGATACAAAATATGACAAAGCACTTTAATGCTCGTGTGCAAATAGTTTTGGGTTACGGGGCTTATTTACCTGCAAACGGGTGGGTAAATAAATTAGTACAGTTTGAAACCTTGCATACTGCCATGCAATATATGTCGTTTGCTGCGGTGGGTTTGCCATATATGGGAGTAGGCAGAAATTTAGCCTATACAAAACCCCTTTTTTACCAATCCGGAGGCTTTACCGGGCAAGAACACCTCCAATCGGGCGATGATGATTTACTCATCAACAAGGCAGCATCGGCAAGTAATACCGCCATTGCCGTTGAGCCTGCATCGTTTACCCATTCTTATGCTCCACACACGTTTGCCCAATGGGTAAACCAAAAAAAACGACACCTTAGCGCAGGTAAAAACTACAAATCTATACATATTTTTTTGCTAAGTTCGATTACAATTGCTCACGTTTTGTTTTATGGTATGCTAATTGTTGTACTTTTGCAGCCGCAAAGCATAGCAAGTTTAGTGTGCCTTATTGCTTGGTTCTTGGTTTGGACTTTGCAAATGTACGCATACCGCCTTGCGGTTAGCGTTTTTGCTGCTCCTTTATGCGCAGCTTTGCCATTGTTAGATATTGTTTTTGTCTTGTATTATGTGTTTTTTACGCCGTTTGCGTTGTTAACCCAAAAGGTATCATGGAGGAACTGAAACAAATTGTCATAAGAGGAACGGTAACAGATGCCAAAACTGGCGAGCCTATACCGGGCGCTAACGTATATCTTAAATCAGACCGAACCAACAGTGCTTTTAGCAACGAGCAGGGCTTTTTTTTGCTCGAAACAGAACCGCAAACTCCCGCCGATGTGCTGGTAATAACCGCCGCCGGCTACCAGCGTTATACCGAACCTGTTGATTTAGATAAAAATATTACACTTCAAACCGCGCTCTTCAAACGTGCCAAAACAGATGACGACCGGTCGGTTTCCGATATCACCCTTGTTAAACAAGCCCTTGCCGGCAGCCAGCGTGCCTACACACAATTGATGGATAGATACCGAGACTCTATTTATTTCATTATTCAAAAAATGGTGAAAAACCGCGACGATGCCGATGACCTTACCATGGAGGCATTTGGCAAAGCCTTTAACAGTCTTGCAAAATACAGCTCTGATTATGCTTTTAGTACATGGTTGTACCGCATCGCCATTAATAACTGTATTGATTTTGTCCGAAAAAAACGCCTCGAAACATTCTCTTTAGATACGCCCATTATTGCTTCTGATGACGACGAAGGACAACAGCCGGTAAAAGATTACGAATCAGATATGCCCAACCCCGAAGCCAGTTTTATCCAGCAACAACGCATTATGCGGGTGCGCAACGTTATTGACCGTCTTCAGCCCAAATATCGCAAACTGATTGAAATGCGCTTTTTAAATGAGCTTTCTTACGAAGAAATTGCCGAGGCTACTAAAATGCCGCTGGGTACGGTAAAAGCGCAGCTTTTTAGAGCTCGCGAACTATTGTTTAATATCCTTAACAACCAGGACGACCGGTTTTAAACCAATACCCGCTATTTCTCCAAAAACCAATTTTTAAACCATTCTTTATTATGCCAACCAAAGTTATACTGTTTTTTGCCTTGTTCATTTTTATTGCTGCTATGCCCAAAGATGCCTACCAACTATACAACAAAGAAGGGAAAACCACTACCTACGAACAACTGCTCAAACAAGCCGCCGATGCCGATATTGTGCTGTTTGGCGAGCTGCACAACAACCCCATTTGCCACTGGCTGCAATTAGAACTAACCTCCGAACTGTTTGAAAAAGTGGGTAAAAATTTAACACTGGGCGCCGAAATGTTTGAAACCGATAACCAGCTATTGCTCAACGAATACTTAAATGGTCTGATTAGCCGAAAAAGTTTTGAAGAGGAAGCCCGATTATGGAAAAACTATACTACCGATTACAAACCATTGGTGGAGTTTGCCAAAACCAATCAACTCCCTTTTATTGCTACTAATATCCCGCGCCGGTATGCCTCGGCTGTTTTTAATAATGGTATTGAACATCTTCAGCAACTTAGCCCGCAGGCGCAGCAATTTATAGCCCCTGTGCCTTTTGAAATTGATATTACCCTGCCCGGCTACCAAGCCATGTTGCAAATGGGTGGCCATGGCACTGCCAATAGCCAAAATATGCCCAAAGCACAGGCAGCAAAAGATGCTACTATGGCACATTTTATCCTCCAAAACTGGAAAAAAGGTAAACTATTTGTCCATTTCAATGGCGCTTATCACTCTAACCACTATGAAGGCATTGTTTGGTATCTCAAAAAACAAAACCCCAACCTGCGCATTATCACTATTTCCTCGGTAGAACAGTCCGATATAAATTCTCTCTTGCCCGATAACTTGCAACTCGCCGATTTTATCATTTGTACGCCCGAAAAAATGACCAAAACACACTAACGTTACTGTTGCTTTCTAAGAGAATAATGAACTCAAGAATGAAATATGTGTGTTTTATTAATTGATTGCTGCCCGTATTTTTTCTGCTAAGAAATTAGAGCGAAATGTTAAAAAGGAGCTAATTTTGTAAAGCGCTTCAAAAAGCAGAAGAGTCAATTACCAACGCTTAATTACAGCAGCTATGCCCATTATTGAATCTACGTACCGGGTGCCGCGGTGGTTATTTAACCGGCACATGGAAACCATGTTTCCCTACTTTTTCAGAAAAGTAGAAGACGTAAACTATGACCGCGAAAGGATAGATACGCCTGATGGTGATTTTTTAGACTTAGACTGGGTTATAAGTGGCAATGATAGTTTGGTTATTATTTGCCATGGTTTAGAAGGCAGTACCAATCGACCTTATATGCGTGGTATGGCTAAAGCGGTAAACTTGGCCGGATTTGATGCGCTTGCATGGAATTACCGCGGCTGTAGCGGTGAGCCCAACCGAAAACTCAGGGGCTACCACAGCGGCGCAACCGATGACCTTGACTGGGTTATTCAACATGCCCTTGCCACAGGGCGCTACCGCCATGTAGCCTTGGTGGGTTTTAGTTTAGGCGCTAACCTCATTTTAAAATACGCCGGCGAAGACGGGCATATTGCATCGGGGGCGGTAAAGAGTTTAGTGGCATTTTCAGCTCCGGTAAATCTTGCTTCCAGTTGTCAGGCTATTATGCAGGGGTTCAATAGGTTGTATGAACTTTCCTTCCTGAGTAGTTTAGTTCCCAAGATAAAACATAAGGCTACCTTGCTCCCAGGCAGTATTAACCCTGACTTAGTGGAAAAGGTAAAACGATTGGTGGACTTTGACCAGTTTTTTACCGCGCCCATACATGGGTTTGCTAATGCAAGAGATTATTATGTAAAATGTAGCGCAAAGCAGTTTTTGCCTTCTATTAAAGTACCCACCTTAATTGTAAATGCCTTAAACGATACATTCTTAGGAAAAGAATGCTACCCAATAACTATAGCAGAAAAGCACCCGCAAATTTATCTTGAAATGCCTAACCGAGGCGGACATGTAGCTTTTACCTCCTTTGAAACAGAAGGTCTGTTATGGTCAGAAGTGCGAACAGTAGCATTTTTAACCGAAAAAATGGGCTTGTAAAGGTAATTAACCTTACTTTGGGGCATATTTGTAGTTACATACCTAAATAGCTGCAAAATGAGTGTTTATTTGCTAAATTAGCCAAACTACCAATTATGCCACAGCAACAAAACAGAATTACCCAACTTTTCGGCATTAATTATCCCATAATACAAGCCGGCATGATATGGTGTTCAGGGTGGGAGTTAGCATCGGCAGTTAGCAATGCCGGTGGGTTGGGTATTATTGGGTCGGGGTCTATGTATCCGCATATTTTAGAAGAACAAGTAGTTAAATATAAAAATGCTACCCAAAAACCGTTTGCGGTAAACATACCCTTACTTTATCCCGATATTGATAAACATATTGCAACCATTATCCGGCACAAAGTACCCATTGTTTTTTCTTCTGCCGGCAACCCTAAAACATGGACTACAACCCTAAAACAAGAAGGCATAAAAGTAGTACACGTGGTATCCAGCGCCGCTTTTGCCCAAAAAGCAGAGGCGGCAGGCGTAGATGCCGTAGTAGCAGAGGGTTTTGAAGCCGGCGGACATAATGGACGAGAAGAAACTACCACGCTGTGCCTCATACCATTGGTGGTAAAAGCGGTATCTATACCGGTAATAGCAGCAGGAGGTATAGCCACCGGCAGAGGTATGCTGGCAGCCATGGCATTAGGAGCAGAAGCCGTTCAAATGGGCACCCGTTTTGTAGCAAGTGAGGAGTCATCGGCGCATCAGTTCTTTAAACAGCGGGTATTAAAAACCAAAGAAGGCGATACCATGCTGGCTATGAAAAAATTAGTAGCCGTGCGCCTTATTAAAAACCAATTTTACCAACAAGTTGCCGAAGCCGAAGCACGCGGCGCATCGGTAGAAGAACTTGCAGCGCTACTTGGCAGAGGTAGAGCAAAAAAAGGCATGTTTGAGGGCAATCTGGAAGAGGGTGAATTAGAAATAGGACAAATTGCTGCACTGCTCGACCATATTAAACCCGCCGCCCAAATTGTACGCGACATATTAGAGGAGTATAATGCTGCCCATTCGCAACTGTGCAATCGGGGTGGTTTTGATTTACCCCGATAAACAAAAACTGCCCGATATATGCTATTGACATATCGGGCAGTTTTTAGTAGAAGTAAGGATTTACTCTTTAAACATAGTAAGCTCGGTATAACCGGTAAGTTTACCTTTGCGGTCATAACTTTCGGTTCTAACAGCGCCTACATCTTTGGCATACCAGGTAATACTTTTGGTGGTAATAGTCATAATGGTTCGCACAGTAGTTTCTTGCGATATTTTAAAACATTCAAACGTGCCTGCCGGTGTGGTAATATTTTCTTTGGCTTCTACTTTGCGGTTGTTTATGTTGATATTCATGGTAAACAGCGCCATGCCATTGCTGTTCATGTTCATAGTCATTACACCATCGGGCAGGGTTTGACCCACTTGCAGGTTTGCCGGAAACTCTAAATAATTGGCATCAACAGTGGCTTCCATGTTTTTGAACATTTGCTCGCTTTCGGCAGGCATAAAGTTTTTGAAATCCATATAAAAAACACCATCTGCGCATTTAACGTCAAATTTATTGTTGGTAACTTCTTTACCTTTATTGTCGTATATGGTGGTTTTTGCCTTTGCCACTACACCATTGTCTATTGTTGTTTTTTCAATGATTTCCATTTTGCTCTTGCCCTCTGTTTTACCTTTGGCATCATAACCGGTCATTTCTAATATAGCGCCTACTTTAAAAGGAAAATAAGCATCGCAATCTTGCGCTTGCGCTGTTGGCAAAGCTACGCTGCACAACCAAAATACTAACGCCAACAAAAATGGGGTTACTGTGTTTTTCATGGTTAAATGTTTATTTAAAGATGATGAGTTACTTTCTAAAAACGTTTACCAATGTGGTAAAGTTGTGCCGCCCACAAAAAAGTAGTTTGAGGACTGTGCAGTTTTAGCGGTATAAACTGAGGTAAAACAAAAACGGACAATTGTTAAATCAACTGTCCGTTTTTTTGTTAGAATCGGGTTAATTACGATTATCCTCCAAAGTCGTCAAATGCTATATTTTCTTCGGGTACACCCAAGTCGTCGAGCATTTTAAGTGATGCAGCTAACATAGCAGGCGGACCACAAAGGTAGTATTCTATTTCTTCGGGTTCGGGGTGTTTGCTCAGATATTCTTTAAACAGCACCAAGTGAATAAAGCCTTTCATGCCGGTCCAATTATCTTCGGGCAGGGGTTCGGAGAGGGCTATGTTGTAGGTGAAATTGGGGAACTCGGCTTCTATTTTGCGGAACTCATCGGTATAAAAGAGTTCTTTTAATGAGCGTCCGCCGTACCAATACGATACTTTACGCTGCCTGTTTTTTTCGGTTTGGAAAAGGTGGAACAGGTGTGAGCGAAGCGGCGCCATACCGGCGCCACCGCCTATGTAAACCATTTCTTTGTTGGTAGGTTTTATAAAGAACTCACCATAAGGACCCGAAATGGTTACTTTGTCGCCGGGTTTGCGAGAGAAAATGAAAGAAGAGCAGATACCCGGATTTACATCCATAAAGGCATTTTTAGCTCTGTCCCATGGTGGCGTAGCTATACGGATGTTGAGCAAAATGATGTTGCCTTCGGCGGGGTGGTTGCCCATGGAATAAGCACGGAAAATAGGTTCGGGATTTTTCATTTTCAAACCCCACATTTTATTTTTATCCCATTCCGGTTTAAACTGGGGTTCTACTTCTATGTTTTTGTAGTCCACTTCGCAGGGGGGCACGTCAATTTGTATATAACCGCCCGGCTCAAAGTGTAAAAACTCACCTTCGGGCAGTTTTACCACAAACTCTTTGATGTAGGTAGCTACGTTTCGGTTAGAAACCACCTCGCAGTCCCACTTTTTAATGCCAAATACCTCTTCAGGTACTACTACTTTCATATCGCCGCGTACTTTTACCTGGCAGGCAAGCCTCCAGTGGTCTTGGGCTTGTTTTCGGGTAAGGTGGTTCATTTCGGTAGGCAGTACATCGCCGCCGCCTTCTATTACTTGGCATTTACACATGGCACAAGTACCACCACCGCCACAGGCAGAGGGGAGAAACAGGTTTTTTTCGGAAAGGGCAGTAAGCAGGGTAGAACCCGGCGCTACCGTAAGCGGGTTATCTTCTTCTCCGTTTACAATGATGTGTACGTTGCCTGCCGGTATCAGTTTGGCTTTGGCATACAGTAGTATAGAGGTTAGCAGTAGAATAATAAAGAGGAAAGCTATGACGCTTCCAAGAACAACAGACGCCATAAATTCTTTTTTAAAGGGTTAAAGTGAATAGGGGGCAATTACAGTTTAATACCCATAAGGCTCATAAATGCAATGCCCATTAAGCCGGTAATGATAAAAGCTATACCTAAACCGCGCAAAGGAGCCGGAATGGCAGAGTAACGGAGTTTCTCGCGTATGGAAGCAAGGGCTACAATAGCCAAAGCCCAGCCAAAACCACCACCCAAGCCATAAACTACCGACTCCGCAAAGTTATACTCTCTTTGCACCATAAATAATGCAGCGCCTAAAATGGCACAATTTACGGTTATTAAAGGCAAAAAGATACCCAAGGCATTATACAACGCAGGCGAAGATTTTTCAATAACCATTTCTACCAACTGTACCATAGAAGCAATCACTGCAATGAATACAATGAAAGATAAAAAGGTAAGGTCAACGGTTGCTAATGATGGGTGTAACCAACCCAAAGCGCCTTCTACTAATAGATATTGTTGCAGCAAGTAGTTTACCGGCACGGTAATACCTAATACAAAGATAACCGCAGCACCTAATCCTATGGCAGTTTTAACAGTTTTAGATACCGCCAGAAAAGAACACATGCCAATATAATAAGCGAGAATGAGGTTCTCTATGAATGCGGATTTAATGAATATATTTACTAAGTCTTGCATTTTTGGATTTTTTTAGTTGTGAGGAATCTGGTTTTAGCTGATGTCCACCAATTTAGGGTTTCTGGCTCGCTGAATCCAGATAATTATACCTATAATAAACATAGCAGCAGCAGGCGTAACCATAACGCCGTTATTGGTATATCCGGCATCATAAATAAACTGGGGGATTACTTTAAAACCCAGCAGGGTACCGGCGCCAAATACCTCGCGCAGTACTGCTACCATTACCAAGATAACCCCATAGCCGAGCCCGTTGCCTATTCCGTCTAAGAAAGAAGGCCATGGTTTATTACCCATAGCAAAGGCTTCCAAACGACCCATTACAATACAGTTGGTAATAATAAGTCCGATAAAAACCGATAATTGTTTGCTTACATCATATACCACTGCACGCAGCACCTGGTCAACCAATACTACCAGCGTGGCTATTACCACCAATTGCACAATCATACGTATGCGATTGGGAATACCATTGCGAATAAGTGAAATGATGAGGTTGGCAAAAGCCGTAACTACCGTTACACAAATTGCCATAATTAAGGCAGGTTTTACCTGTGTGGTTACTGCTAAGGCAGAACACAAACCCAATACCTGTATGGTTATGGGGTTGTTATCGGTAAGCGGGTCGGTTACCAATCTTCGGTTTTTAGGCGAAAACAACGCCTCTTTATTTTGTTGCTGGGCAACTGCTGTTGATTCGGTTGCTTGGCTCATATTTTAATTGTTTTTTAGTGTGGGTGGTAGTGTTTACTAATTGTTTAGTTTGGTGTAAGCGTGCTTGGTACTCATTACTCTCCTCCTTCCTGTGTTTGTTCTTCGGTAGAGGAGGGGGGATGTGTAACGGGCTGTTCGGGCTGTTTGGCAGCGCTTTTGATACGCTCAAAGTAGGGTTTGTAGCTTTCAAAACTCTTTTGCATCATGGCATTTACCCCGTCTCCGGTAATGGTAGCGCCCGAAATGCCGTCCACCTGAAACTTATTGTTGGGGTCAGCGCCTTTTCCTTTAATAATATCAAGTTTAAAAACACCGGCATCGGAAAGTTGTTTGCCCTGAAACTGGGTTTTAAACCAGGGTTGGTTAATTTCGGCGCCTAAACCGGGCGTTTCGCCTTTGTGGTCAAAGCTGGTGCCTTTTATGGTGTTCATATCTTCATCTAAGGCTACATAGCCCCAAATTTCGTCCCACAAACCGGCACCGTGCATGGGCACTATGTATTTTTTACCTTCGGGGCTGTTGTACACATACAAGGGGAGTTTTCGCTCGGCATCGGGTTTTTTAAATTCTTTTTTCAGTACAAGGTCAAAGGCTTTTGCGCCTTGCACTTCGTTGCCTTGTTTGTCTATTACCACTTCTGTTACCTTTTCGGCATATTCTTTCAGAATTTGGTTTTTATCAGAAAAAGTAGCAACGGCATTAAGAATAGAGCGTTTTTTGTCTAAATCAATAGCTTGCTGTTGTATGGGTTTTAACCCGGTGGCAGCAGCGGCAAGGGCTACGGCTACCATTAGGGTAAGCACACTTGCGTAAATAAAGGTGTATGAGTTACTGTTAGTATTAGGCATGACTTCTTTTTAACCTCCTTTTAATGTTAGCTTCAATAACAAAATGGTCAATGAGGGGAGCAAATACGTTCATAAACAAGATGGCAAGCATCCAGCCTTCGGGATAAGCGGGGTTCATTACGCGCACTATCATACCTACCACGCCTATCATAAATCCATACACCCATTTACCTGTTTGGGTTTGGGTGGCAGTTACGGGGTCGGTAGCCATGTAAGCCATAGCAAACAAAAAACTGCCCATAATGAGGTGGTAATAAAAAGGTACGGCTAAAAACGGTGCAGCATCTGGTATGGCAGAAGCTACGCCATTAAAAATGAATCCGGTAACTAATAAACCGGCAACCATAGAAAGCATAATTTGCCAGCTTCCTATGCCGGTTACTATCAGCATTATAACACCTGCTATAATAGCGGGTTTGCACATTTCGCCAACCGAGCCGGGAATATCGCCCCAAAACATTTGGGCTACGCTATATTGTTGGGTTACAGCCTCCCACCCGCCTTTTGCGGCAAGGGCTAAGGGTGTAGCGCCCGAAAATCCGTCAATAAGGCTTTTGCCGGCTGTAAGAGCATCTAAACCAAACAGTTTGTGCAAGATATTGTAATCATAAGACACCCAAACAGTGTCGCCCGATATATCAGTAGGGTAAGCAAAAAACACAAATACGCGGGCAGTTAGGGCTATGTTTAGCAAGTTCATACCGGTGCCGCCAAAGGCTTCTTTGGCTATCACCACTGCAAATGCTACACTTAATGCGAGCATCCAAAGGGGTAAATCGGGCGGCATAATGAGGGGTATGAGCATACCACTTACTAAAAAGCCTTCTTCTACGGCATGTCCTTTTTTAGAGGCAAAGTAAAACTCAATGCCCAAACCTACTACGTGCGTTACTATAATAATAGGCAGCAACTGAAACAAACCATAAAGAATTTTGTAGAGCAATCCGTCTGTATAGCCGGTAAACAATCCATAGGCAGCAAAATGCTGATGCCCTATGTTAAAAATGCCAAATAACAGGCAAAGTTGCAAGGCAAGCACCACACTAACCATGGTGCGTTTAAGGTCTAAGCCATCGCGTATGTGTACGCCTGCTCCCGATGTAACCGTTTTGGGAGCAAACAAAAATGTTTCAAACGCATCGTAGGCGGTGTGCAGAAACGGGTTTTTTGCGGTAAGTGGCTTAATTTTATCAAGTTGGTCTCTAAGAAACTTCATATTTGTTTGTATTAAACGCCAAACAGAAAAGAGAGGGTGAGTTGAAAAACGATTTATTAGGAAAAATGTTGGGTAACAGCAGCATTAAGATTGTTCGCGCATCATTTCTAAGCCGTTGCGCAAAATATGCTGCACATCTGTTTTGGAGGGGCAAACAAACTCGCAAAGTGCAAGGTCTTCTTCCACCACTTCATAAATGCCCAAGCCTTCCATAAGGTCAAGGTTATTGGTAATAATGGCTTTAAGCAATTGCATGGGCAGTATATCCATAGGAGTAACCTCTTCGTAAGCGCCGGTAAGTACCATAGCGCGGTGTTCGCCGTGCGTGTTGGTGTTTACCGCATACTCTTTGGAGGGGGAGAGGAAACCGGTAAAGGTGCGCGAAAGACTGGGGCGCGGATAACTGGGCAGCAGCCACCCAAACAGTTCGTAGCGGTCGCCTTCTTCTATTACACTCAATTGGTGGTGGAAAAAGCCAAGGTGCTCATTTTGGGCAATTTTTGTGCCGGTTAGCACATTACCACTTATAAAACGAACATGGTTGCCGGTGAGGTTATTGGCAGTGAGGCTTTCAACCGATGCGCCCAAATAGGTGCGGAAGTACTGCGGTTTTGCCACATGCGTACCGCCTACTGCTATGAAGCGTTCTGTATTAAACTGACCGTGGTTAAACACCCTGCCTAAAACCAATACATCTTGCGGGTTAATAGTCCAAACCACCTGACCCTTGGCAATGGGTGAAATATGGTGGATTTGTACGCCCACGCAAGAAGAAGGATGCGGTCCGGATACCGTATGCAGTTCTATGCCTTTGGCTTCGGCGTAGGTTTTAGAAGGGGTAGATTTACCGTTTACACTAAGATGAACCTTGCCCGATGTGAGTTTTTTCAAAACTTCAATACCTGCCTGAAAATCCTCCTTTTGTCCTTCCATTACAAAATCGTAATCGGGAGCAAGCGGAGCATTATCAAAGCCCGAAATAAAGATGTGTTTGGGTGTAACTTCCGGGTCTGCAATTACGTTGTAGGGGCGTTGGCGCAAAAATGGCCAGCAGCCGGTAGCCAGCATGTGTTTTACCACCTCCTCGCGCGAGGCGCTGCTGATGCGCATTCTTTCAAGTGGGCGGTAGGTCATTTTGTCGTCTGCCAAAATGACCACTTCGCCAATGGCGCGTTTATCGCCCCGTTTAATTTCTACCACTTCGCCGCTTACGGGGGCTACGTGTAAAATATCGGGGTTTTTCTTGTCAAAAAAAAGCGGGTCGCCGGCTTTTACCTCATCGCCTACGTTCACCAATAGCTTGGGAATGGGCGAAATGCCGAAAAAATCGGTAGGGGTAACAGCGTAAGTACGGCTTTTTAAAGTAGAAACTTCCTTTTGGGGTTTGCCTTTTATATTAATGTCAAACCCGCGTTTGAGCTTTATGTTAGCCATTACGGTGCAAATTAGTTAAACTACTAAAAAATAAAGCGCAAAGGTACTATTACTTTTTTCAAAAGCGAAACTATTTTTGGCTTTAAACAGGCGTATTTATTTTTTTACTACCCGATGTGGGATTTGGGTAAACAATCCTTTTGCCGTGTTGTGATGATAACATTTTATCGGGCAAATCGTTTACCCTTGATTTTAAAAGTTTTTGTTTAATTGTCAAATTTGCCAATCAATTTACGTTTTAACGTGAGGTTGGAGTTGTGAGCTTGCGCAAAGGCTTACCTCAAAAGGATTTCAGACAGGTGGGTGATATTTTTAGGTGCGCTGCACCTTGTTAATCAGGCATTTAGCTTGGTTACTACCCATATGTTGGTGCGCTGCACTTTTGTAAAACCCCAAAAGCGCATTTTAGGGGGCAGTAACACACAAGGGGCAGCGCCCCGTAATTTTGGTAGCACAGAGGCCAACCGTGTTATGAAAGGTGCAGCGCACCGTAATCTGTTGCCCATTATATCATAAACCACACACAGGTTTTACCCACATCGGGCTTTCATTTTAATTCCAACCTCGCATTATATTTCGGTGCGCTGCACCTTGTTAATGGGTATTTAACCGGGTTGCTACCTATATTGCGGTGCGCTGCACTTTTGTAAAACCCCAAAAGCGCATTTTAGGGGGCAGTAACACACAAGGGGCAGCGCCCCGTAATTTTGGTAGCACAGAGGCAAACCGTGTTATGAAAGGTGCAGCGCACCGTAATCTGTTGCCCATTATATCATAAACCACACACAGGTTTTACCCACATCGGGCTTTCATTTTAATTCCAAACTTACGTTTTTTATCCAAGCTATCATCTGTATATAAAATAATATTATATTATTTCCCACTTTCCGCACCCCCATTGGCGTTTTGAATAATTAACCCAATATCGGGCTACCGGCAGTTGATACCTGCATAGCGTTATGTTAAGTACCAAAAAGGAAGCCTATCAATAGTACCCGATGTTGAACGCCCTATCACGTCGGAATGGGTGCAGCCTCAGTTTGA
>DDVC01000217.1 GCA_002345145.1 Bacteroidetes bacterium UBA2322 | reverse complement strand
GGGCAAGGTGGCGGTGGTGCGGTAGGTTAGGTGTAGAGACGCAAGTCCGTACTGCTATGAATTGCGAATGGGTTTAGTACCACTACCATATACTATCTACCATTTATCAAAGCTAACCGGCATAAGCTCTCTATGCAAATTTTAACTCCAACCTCGCGTTATCAGTACAGTTCCCATTGCAAAAATATAATTACAAAAAGTTGAAAAATAGGGTACGGCATGTGAGAATAAAACATAAACCCCACATAACCATCACTTACCTAAAAGGCAACCGGCTACAACCGCGTTGCCTTTTTAGTTTTAGTACCGCCTCAGCAATAAGCCTGCACCTCCAAAATGATGTATTTAAAAGAAAAAAACACTTTTTGTGGGAAAAAGTGGGGCAAAGTGTAAAAATGTGGTAACTTTACGCCCAAACTACACGTTAATAGGTGTATAGCTAAGTTATGAGCGGATTTTTAGGCGAAATAGAATGTAAAATAGACCCTAAAGGGCGGCTTGCTATGCCTGTACGGTTTGTAAAACAAATGCCGGCTGAAAACAACAGCGGCTTTGTGGTAAACCGAGGCATAGAAAAGTGCCTTACGCTCTATACTTTGCCCGAATGGGAACGAGTAACCCGCGAATTAGAAATACTGAACTTGTATAACGAAGAGGAGAGAACATTTTTGCGTCAGTTTTTCAGAGGCGCTACAGAGGTAATGTTTGACGGCAGCAGCCGCATTTTACTGCCAAAGCGCTTAATGGATTACGCAAACATTGAAACCGATGTGATTTTATTAGGCTATTTTAACCGCATTGAAATCTGGTCGCCCGATATATATGACAGCATTATGAACATAGATGCCGCCAAATTTGCCACCCTTGCCGGCAATATAATGGGCAGCAAAACCAATTCTCAATAGTCGGTATTTGGTACTAAACCCAATCATAACTCCTAACTCCTAACTCCTAACTCATAACTCATCACTCATCACTCCTAACTCATAACTCATAACTCCTAACTCATAACTCATCACTCCTAAAGTGTCTTTCCCGCAAACATATCACCAACCCGTACTGCTGCAAGAGGCTGTAGAAGCGCTGCAAATAGCGCCTAACGGCACTTATGTAGATGTAACCTTTGGGGGTGGCGGGCACTCGCAAGCCATATTAAACCGGCTGGGCGAAGGGGGCAGGTTAATTGCCTTTGACCAAGACGAAGACGCTTTGCAAAATGCTTTGTCCGACCCTCGGTTTACCCTTGTACAGCAAAACTTTAAGTACATTACCCGTTTTTTACGCATGTACGGCATCGGGCAGGCAAATGGTATTTTGGCAGATTTAGGCGTATCGTGGCACCAGTTTAACTCGCCCGGAAGAGGGTTTTCTATCCGTTTTGCCGATGAATGGTTAGATATGCGCATGAATACCGAAGCAGAGCTGAGCGCCACCGAAGTGCTGAATCGCTACACACAGCAAGAGCTTACCCATATTTTTGAAACGTATGGCGATATACCCAATGCCCGAAAATTATCGGGAGCAATAACGCAAGAAAGGCAAAAACGACCCATAGAAACGGTAAAACAACTCCTTGTTTTAGCCGAGCCATTTGTAATAGGTAAATACCCACAGTACTTTGCCCGCGTATTTCAGGCTCTGCGCATGGAGGTAAACCAAGAGGAGCAAGCGCTGAAAGAGCTGCTGGAACAAAGCGCCCGGCTACTAATGCCCGGCGGCAGATTGGTAGTAATCAGCTACCACTCAGTAGAAGACCGCTTGGTAAAAAACTACATTAAAACCGGCAGTACCGATGGTGTTCCCCAAACCGATATGTACGGCAACAGCTACGTGCCGCTTAAAGCGGTAAACAAAAAAATTATTACCCCTACCCTTTCCGAAATTAACCAAAACCCCAAAGCAAGCAGCGCTAAAATGCGCATTGCCGAAAAAAAACCAACTGCTGAATAACCTCAATGACCAAAAGTAAAGGCATATCGGGCTTGGCTAACTACTGGCTCTACCGTTTAAAATCACTCATTTTAAGCGGTCAGGAGGTAGATGAGCGTGCACTTATTGCCAACAACCTTAGATACATCTTTTTTTTGGCTTTTATTGCCATTATTTATATTGCTAATACCCGACTGGCAGAGAGAAACATGCGCCAAATTAACACCCTTGAAAAAGAACTGAAAGAGCTTCGTTGGCAATACATAACTGCTAAAACCAAACTGATGACTCGCAGCAAACAAACCGAAGTGGTGCGCTTAGTAACACCACTGGGATTAGAAGAACTTAAAGAACCACCCAAAAAAATAGTAATGCCCCGGTAAGTGAGTAGATGATATATAGTATGCTGCAACCATTCTTCTTCTCTTTAAAATCTCCTAACTCCTAACTCCTAACTCCTAACTCCTAACAGTACAGACGCACGGCCGTGCGTCTCTTCACTCCTAACTCCTAACTCCTAACTAAAAAATGAGCATCAAACGCGACATAAGCTGGCGAGTAAACTTAGTATTCCTGTTACTATGCGGGTTTGCTTTGCTCATTATTGGTATGGGTTTTAAAATCCAGATTTACGAGGGTGATTCTCTACGTCAGCAAAGCGCAAGCATTACCCGCATGGATACCATAGAAGGTGAAAGGGGTAATATATATGCCGAAGACGGCAGACTATTAGCTACCTCTCTGCCCTTTTTTGACTTGCGTATGGATATGCGCGTGTTGAGCGATAGTTTGGCAGCACAGTTAGATACCCTTGCCGCCAGTTTAGCATCTTACTTTAAAGATAAACCAAAACAGGAGTACCTTAATTTACTTGCCGGCGGCAGAAAACCACCGCAAAATGCCTATTTATTGGTAAAAAGCAATTTAGATTACACCGATTTACCCGTTATTCGCACATTTCCGATTCTGAAACACGGAAAATTTAAGGGAGGACTTATATTAGAAAATCGCACCAAGAGAGAACAGCCGTTTGGCATGTTGGCAAGACGCACTATTGGGTATGTGAGAGAAAATGCACAACCCATAGGCATAGAAGCCGCCCAAGACGGCTACCTCCGAGGAACGCAGGTAACCCGGTCTATGTATAAAATAAATGCCAGTACGTGGGTGCCTCTTTTTGACGAGGGAGGCGCTGAACCCAAAAACGGCAAAGATGTATATACTAACTTAGATATAAATCTTCAAGATATTTTAGACCAATCCCTGCGCAATGCCTTATACCGCTACAAAGCCGACCACGGCTGCGCTATTGTTATGGAAGTAAAAACCGGTAAAATTAAAGCCATAGCCAACTTAGGCTTAAATGCAAACGGCGAATACACCGAAGAATTCAACTATGCCATAGGCGAAAAGAGCGACCCGGGCTCTACTTTTAAAATTGCCGCCCTTACCGCCCTGCTCGATGCCGGTTTTATTACCGATACTACCATTGTAAACATAGAAGGTGGCAAAAAAAAGTATTACGACCAGTGGATGCAAGATGCCTCTTACTATCCTTATGACTCCATTACCGTTACAAAAGCCATTGAAATTTCTTCAAATATTGGTATCTCTAAATTAGTTGACCAGTTTTACCGCTCAACCCCAACCGAATTTATTGCCGCCTTAGACCGCATGGGTTTAACCCAACCCTCTAACATTGATATTCAGGGCGAACCTAATCCGCTGGTAAAAAAACCTACCGATAAAGACTGGAGCGGTATTACCCTAACCCAAATGTCGATAGGGTATGAAGTAGAACTTACCCCACTCCAAATGCTCACCTTTTTTAATGCCATTGCTAACGACGGAGTAATGATGCAGCCCTATTTGGTAAACAGTGTTAAAGATATTAATACCGAGATAAAACGCACCAAACCCACAGTACTAAAAAAACAAATATGCAAAAAATCTACCGCCCAAAAAGTGCGACAAATAATGAAAGGCGTAGTAGAGCGCGGTACTGCCAAAAGCATTTACAACCCTAATTTTTCTGTTGCCTGTAAAACCGGCACCGCCCGTATTGCCAAAGAAGATAAAGGCTACAAACCGGTTTACCAAGCCTCTATTGCCGGTTTCTTTCCTGCCGAACAGCCCGAATACTCCTGCATAGTGGTTATTAAATCGCCTACATCGGGCGAATATTATGGCGGACAGGTGGCTGCACCGGTTTTTAAAGATATTGTTGAAAAGTACTACTCCTCTAAAATCAAATCTCACCCTCCCATCAATCAACCCGATAAAGCAAAATCTGCCAACACCAAACCACCTATTGCCCGAAGCGGCAATAAAAAAGACCTTGAAACCATTTACCAAAATTTGGGTTTTACCGCTTCTGCTGCCCCTGATGATTTCGACTGGGCTGTTGCCGAATGGAAAGACCAAAGCCTCACCCTTAAAAGCATGAAAATTATAGACAACATTGTGCCTAATGTAATGGGCATGGGGCTTCGCGATGCCATTTACCTCCTTGAATCGCAAGGGCTGAAAGTTAAATTTTCGGGATATGGTAAAGTGGCAGGACAGCAGCCCTCGTGGGGGGCGCGTTGTAGAAAAGGTGATGTAGTATCCTTAGAACTTAACTAAACTATCCAAACAAACCATTATCCATTATCCATTAACTACTATCCAACTTGCCCCAGTTAGCAGACATACTCTATAAAGTACCCCTTAAAGAGGTAAACGGCAGTACCAACCTGCCCATAACCGCGCTTTGCCTTGACTCAAGGCAGGCAGCCCCGGGCAGTTTGTTTGCGGCATTAAGCGGCACCCAAGCCAATGGACACAGCTTTATAAGCAACGCCATAACCAATGGCGCTACGGCAGTATTGTGCGAAATACTACCCGAAACGCTTCAATTGGGCGTTACCTACATAAGGGTAAACAACAGCGCACAGGCAATTGGTATTATAGCTGCTAACTTTTACGGCAATCCGTCAGAAAAATTAAAATTAGTAGGCGTTACCGGCACCAATGGTAAAACCACCACCACTACCCTGCTCTTTAACCTGTTTAGAAAATTGGGATACCACACCGGCTTAATCTCTACCATACAATACCAAATAAATGACCAGATTACTACCTCCTCGCACACCACCCCCAATGCCATAACGCTCAACCGGCTACTTGCCGATATGGTACATGCCAACTGTAGCCACTGCTTTATGGAGGTAAGCTCTCATGCTATGGTGCAGCACAGAGTAAGCGGTATTCATTTCAGCGGTGGCATTTTTACCAATATTACCCATGACCACCTCGATTTTCATGGCACTTTTGACAATTACCTGCGTGCCAAAAAATCTTTTTTTGATATGCTGCCCGCCACCGCTTTTGCCCTCACCAATGCCGATGATAAAAACGGTAAGGTAATGCTGCAAAATACCCGTGCTACTAAATACGATTATGCCCTTAAAATGCCGGCACATTTTAAAGCCAAAATACTCGAAAATACCTTTACCGGTTTGGCGCTGTATATAGATACACAAGAAGTTTACACCCGCCTTATTGGGGAGTTTAACGCCTATAACCTGCTGGCAGTTTACAGCGCCGCTTGTTTGCTGGGCGAAGACAAAATTGCCGTACTAACCCACCTTAGCGCCCTTACTGCCGCCGAAGGAAGGTTTGACTATGTAAACAATCCTGATAATACCATTACAGGCATTGTGGACTATGCCCACACGCCCGATGCCCTGCTCAAAGTACTGCAAACCATTAACCAACTCCGCACTAAAAATGAGCAACTTATTACCATAGTAGGCTGCGGAGGCAACCGAGACCGCACCAAACGCCCCCTAATGGCTAAGGTTGCCTGCGAACTTAGCGACAAAGTTATCCTCACCTCTGATAACCCCCGAAACGAAGACCCCGATGCCATCATTGCCGATATGAAAACCGGCATTGAGGCGCAGTACGCCGCTAAAACCATTACCATTACCAACCGTAGAGAGGCTATCAAAACTGCCTGCCTCTTAGCTAAAAAAGGCGATATTATTCTGCTTGCCGGTAAAGGTCATGAAAAATATCAGGAAATAAACGGCACTCGCCACCATTTTGACGATAAAGAAGAACTACAACATGCGCTTTCGAATGGTAGTGGGTAGTGGGTATTGGGTAGATGGTACTCATAACGCATAACTAACAACTCATAACTCATAACTCACAACTAACAACTAACAACTCACAACTCACAACTCATAACTCATAACTCATAACTAACCACCGTGCTATACTACCTGTTTGATTATTTAGCAAAATATAACCTCAGTGGAACCGGGCTGTTTAAATACATCTCGTTTAGGGCGGGTATTGCCCTTATTATTTCGCTAATAATCACCATAGTTTTTGGAGGTCGCCTCATAGCCATGCTGCGAAAAATGCAGGTGAGCGATGAGGTGCGCGCATTAGGGTTAGCCGGCGAAGACCAAAAAAAAGGTACCCCCACTATGGGTGGACTAATTATACTTTTTGCTATTTTGTTACCCACTCTGCTGCTGGCAAAAGTATCTAATATCTATGTTATATTAATGCTGCTCACTACTGTTTGGATGGGTGTTATCGGATTTTTAGACGATTACATCAAAGTTTTCAAAAAAGACAAAGGAGGGTTGCGAGCCCGTACCAAACTAATAGGTCAGGTAGGATTGGGGTTAATAGTAGGCTGTGTTATGTATTTTCACCCCCAAATAGTAGTGCGCGAAGATATTTCAAAAACGCCCGATAAAACTTTTAACCAAGAGCAATACCGCTTCACCTCTAACACACCCGAAGGCAAAAAAGTACTGGTTGATTACAATGCCACCATAACCAACATACCGTTTGTAAAAAACTACCAGTTTGATTATGGTAAAATACTATGGTTTTTGGGCAGCAATTACCATTATTGGGCGTTTTTGGTTTACATACCCGCCATTATTTTTATAGTAACCGCGGTATCTAATGCCGCCAACCTAACCGATGGCATAGACGGACTGGCAACCGGCACCACCGCCATAGCCGGTGTGTGCTTGGGCATCTTTGCCTATTTATCGGGCAATGCCATAACCTCTGCTTACCTCAATATCCTGCACCTGCCCGATACCGGCGAGTTGGTCATCTTTTCGGCGGCGCTTATCGGAGCGTGTGTAGGCTTTTTATGGTATAACGCCTATCCTGCACAGGTATTTATGGGCGATACCGGCAGCCTTACATTGGGCGGCATTATTGCCACCTTAGCCATAGCCGTAAGAAAAGAATTACTCCTGCCCATACTCTGCGGCATTTTTGTTGCCGAAAACGCATCAGTTCTGTTACAAGTCAGCTATTTTAAATACACCAAGAAAAAGTACGGACAAGGCAGGCGCATATTCCTAATGTCGCCCTTACACCACCATTACCAAAAAAAAGGTATCCACGAAGCAAAAGTGGTAACCCGATTTTGGATTGTAGGTATCCTTTTAGCCGTTTTAACCTTTATCACCCTTAAAATAAGGTAAACATCGGGCAATTTTAACTGCTCCAAACAAACACTGAACCCATTTACTTAATTGTGTAACCTTTAAACGCATCGTTCTATCAACCCAAAATTAGTCATATTAGGAGGAGCCGAAAGCGGCGTAGGCGCTGCCCTGCTGGGTAAGCAAAACGGATACCATGTATTTGTATCTGATAAGGGAAGTATTGCCCCCCAATACAAAACTATGCTGGAAACGGCAGGTATTGACTATGAAGAAGGACAACACACGCAGGAGCTTATCCTAAATGCGGCAAAAGTGGTAAAAAGCCCCGGCATTCCCGAAAAAGCCCCCATAATTACCACCCTCCGAAATGCCGGTATTTCCATTATTTCGGAAATTGAGTTTGCAGCGCGCTACACACAAGCTAAGTTGATAGCCATAACCGGCAGCAACGGTAAAACTACTACCACTGCACTAACTTACCACTTGCTCAAAGCAGGCGGCTTTAATGTGGGTGTAGCCGGAAACATAGGCAATAGTTTTGCTATGGAACTGGCATCGGGCAATCATTTTGATTATTATGTATTAGAAGTAAGCAGCTTTCAGCTTGATGATATTGTAGATTTTCAGCCGCATATTGCCGTTATTACCAACATTACGCCCGACCATTTAGACCGCTATGACTACTCGCTTGATAAATATGCGGCTGCTAAGTTTAACATAGTACGCAACCTTACACCGGCAGACTATTTTATCTATGGCGCTGATAGCCCCGAATTGGTGCAGCGCCTTAACCGATACCCCAACAAGGCTACTCCCTACCCATTTTCTTTGCATGTTGATAATGCTGTTATATGGTCAGATGGACAACTGATTTATTTACCCAACCAATCAACTCTACCCGTAGCAGCCTTATCTTTAAAAGGAAAGCATAACTTGTATAACGCTATGGCTGCCGTAGCAGTTGCACAAATTTTGGGTGTGCCGCAGCCAAACATTTCCCGCGCACTAAGCAGTTTTATCCCGCCCGAACACCGCTTAGAGCCTGTTGCCTCCATTAACGGCGTTTTGTTTATAAACGACTCAAAAGCAACCAATACCGATGCCGCTTGGTACGCCCTTGATGCGTTTACCCAACCTATTATATGGATAGTAGGCGGCGTGGACAAAGGCAACGATTATACCCCACTCCTACCCTTAGTGCAAAGCAGGGTAAAAGCCATTGTTTGTTTAGGTAAAGACAACGAAAAAATTATTCAAACATTTGCACCCATAGCGCCTACCATAGTTCAAACCCAAAGCGCAGAGCAAGCAGTAACCGCCGCTTTTAACCTTGCCGCAAGTGGTAATGTAGTGCTACTTTCGCCCGCATGTGCCAGTTTTGACCTGTTTAATAATTACCAAGACCGCGGACAGCAGTTTAAACAAGCTGTTCACCACTTAATGCAAATAACCAACACTCACCAACCTAACCTAACCCAATAACCCAAGCCATAACTTTTTTAGCATTATGCAACTATTACTCAATAAATTACACGGCGACCGCACCATCTGGTTAATAGTGATACTCTTATCGCTATTTTCCATTTTAGGTGTGTATAGCGCCACCGGCTCGCTTGCCTACCGGCAAATGGGCGGTAATACGGAGTATTACTTGCTAAAACAGTTGTTTATTACCGGTTTTGGGCTATTGCTCATGTATTTATCGCATCGGGTAAACCACCTTTACTACTCCCGCATTGCACAGGTAATGCTGTATATTTCGGTACCCCTGCTGGCGCTTACCCTCTTTTTTGGCACAGAAATAAATGATGCCAAACGCTGGATAACCCTGCCCGTACTCAACATTAGTTTCCAAACCTCCGATTTTGCCAAACTTGCGCTCATCATGTACACCTCGCGCATGTTATCGCGCAAACAACATATCATTAAGGATTTTGACCGCTCTTTTGTGCCTATTGTGCTGCCTATGGTTATCATTTGCATGCTCATAGTGCCGGCTAATTTTTCTACTGCCGCCCTATTGTTTACTACCTGTGTTATACTCATGTTTATAGGACGCGTACACATGCGGCATATTATACTCACGCTATGGCTTGGGGTAAGTGTGTTTGGCTTGTATGTGGCTGCCGCTACACTAACCGGAAAAGGACGGGTAGAAACCTGGAAAAGCCGGATAGACAGTTACATAAACCCAACTCCCGAAAAACAATATCAGGTACTGCAAGCTAAAATTGCGGTGGCTAACGGTGGTTTGGTAAGGCTGGCGCCCGGAAAAAGTATGCAACGCAATTTTTTACCCCACCCCTACTCCGATTTCATCTATGCCATCATTATAGAAGAGTACGGCTTGATGGCAGGTATATTTATCATTTTCCTTTACCTGGCGCTACTTTACCGGTGCATACGCATTTTTGCCCGAGGACCCGATGCCTTTGGCGCTATGCTGGCAGTAGGGCTGGGTGTGGTGCTGGTTGTACAGGCGCTCATAAACATGGCAGTAACCGTAAACCTGCTGCCCATTACCGGGCTTACCCTGCCATTGGTTAGTATGGGGGGCACATCGGTACTTTTTAGCAGCATTTCTATAGGTATCATTCTGAGCGTTAGCCGCACTATCCAAAAAAACGAATTAGCCACCAATTAATCCTTAAAAAAATACCCCTACTATCCCTCTATCTCCTTCATTTCAATCTTAACTACCTACTTCCTGACTTTTTTTTATGAACACCCCTACTCCAAATATCATCATCAGCGGCGGCGGCACCGGCGGACACGTTTTTCCGGCAATAGCCATTGCTAATGCACTATTGCAACTGGAGCCCTCAGCAAATATCTTGTTTGTTGGGGCAAAAGGGCGTATGGAAATGGAAAAAGTGCCGCAGGCAGGTTTCCGCATTGAACCACTCTGGATTAGCGGACTGCAACGCAAACTATGGAGCGCACAAAATTTGCTGTTTCCACTAAAGGTATTGGTTAGTTTATGGCAATCTTACCGCATTATCAGCCGCTTTAAACCGCAGGTGGTAGTGGGGGTAGGCGGTTATGCCAGTTGGGCAGTATTGCAGGTAGCCACCATGCGGGGTATTCCTACACTCATACAAGAACAAAACTCCTACCCGGGCATTACCAACCGACTACTGGGCAAACGGGTAAACAAAATTTGCGTTGTTTACGACAATTTGTGGAAACACTTTGACCCCGCCAAATTAGTACTCACCGGCAATCCGGTGCGGTCAGATATAACCAACCTAAAAGGCAGCAAAACCGAAGCCCTCCGGCATTTTGGACTGCAAGAGGGCAAAATCACCCTTTTTGTTACGGGTGGCAGTTTAGGAGCGCGCGCTATTAACCAAGGACTATTGGCAGCCCTGCCCTCCCTGCTAAAAGAAGGTAACGTACAGGTTTTATGGCAAACCGGCAAATTTTATTTAGACGAAATTACCAAACAAACCGGCATGTATGGTAATGCTGTATTGCCGCTTGCTTTTATTGACCGAATGGACTTAGCCTATATAGCCGCCGATGCCATTTTATCGCGCGCAGGCGGCACAGTATCGGAGCTTTGTGTGGTGGGTAAACCGGTAGTACTCATGCCATCGCCTAATGTAACAGACGACCATCAAACTGCTAATGCCTTGAATTTGGTGCAAAAAAACGCCGCCATTATGGTGCCCGATGCCGAAGCAGCAGAAAAACTCCTACCCGCCCTGCAAACCATACTGTTCAATACTGCCCAACGCCAACTCCTCAGCCAAAATATACAGTCAT
>DDVC01000236.1 GCA_002345145.1 Bacteroidetes bacterium UBA2322 | reverse complement strand
ACAAACCACCGCCACCATCACCGTCAGCCCGACCATTACTACCACTTACACGGTAACAGTAACAAGCGGCGCGGGCTGTACTGCAACAGATAGCGCGGTGGTAACCGTTAACGGAGTGGTTGCCGGAGCAAGTGCAGACCAAACAATTTGCGCCGGTTCTTGTGTCCTTGTTAGTGCAACCGGCGGCGGCACTTATCAGTGGAGCAATGGATTAACCTCTCCCCAAATTAGTGTTGGACCTTCGGCTACCACTACCTATAATGTTACCGTTACCAGTGTACAAGGTTGTACGGCTACAGAGAGTGTTACCGTTTATGTGGGCGGCGTGGTAGCCAATGCCGGAGTAGACCAAACTATCTGCCTTGGCGCATCGGCAACGCTTACGGCATCGGGCGGCTCGGCATATATATGGAGTACCGGTCAAACGGGCGCTACTATTGCCGTAAACCCGTTGGTTACTACTACTTACAGTGTTACCGTATCGGGCAGTGGTTGCGAGGCGGTTGATTATGTTACCGTAAATGTGGGTGGGCAGCCTATTGCCAATGCCGGACCCAGCCAAAGCATTTGTGCCGGACAGAGTACTACGCTCACCGCATCGGGCGGAAGCAGTTACCAATGGAGCAACGGACAATCAGGCGCAAGTATCACCGTTAGTCCTGCAGCTACCACTACCTACACCGTAACCGTAACTAATGCATCGGACTGTACGGCTGCCGATAGCGCGGTGGTAACAGTGGGTAGCGCATTGGCAAATGCCGGACCCGATAAAACGATATGTTTGGGTGAGTGCATTAACCTTTCTGCATCGGGAGGTGTGCAGTACGCATGGAGTACCGGCGATAATGGTGCTACCATCAGCGTATCGCCCACTTCTACCACTACCTATACTGTAACTGCCACCGGCGCTAACGGCTGTACATCAACCGATGCCGTAGTAGTAACAGTAGGCAGCGCATTGGCAAATGCCGGTGCAGACCAAACCATTTGCGAGGGCAGTTCGGTTACGCTTAATACATCGGGTGGAGTGGCTTATACATGGAGTTCGGGACAAACATTGGCAAGTATTAGTGTTTCGCCGGCTTCTACCACCCTTTATGCTGTAACGGTAACCAATGCTAACGGCTGTACGGCAGCCGACGAGGTAACGGTAAACGTGCTGCCTCAAATAGTAGCCGATGCCGGTAATAACCAAGTTATTTGTGCCGGTGCATCTGCGGCGCTCACCGCATCGGGCGGAAGCGACTACCAATGGAGCAACGGACAATCTGGCGCAAGTATCACCGTTAGTCCGACATCTACCGCTACCTACACGGTAACGGTAAGTAATGGCTCAACCTGTTCGGCTACCGATGCCGTAACAGTGGTAGTAGGTGGACCGGTAACTGCCAATGCCGGACCCGATGAAGTGGTGTGCATAGGGGAGTGTGTGAGTTTATCTGCATCGGGCGGCTTGATTTACCATTGGAGCACCGGCGATAATGGTGCTACCATCAGCATTACCCCCACCGGCAGCGCTACCTATACTGTAACGGTTACCGATGCTTACGGGTGCAGCGCTACTGACGCCGTTTTTGTGGAGGCAACAACCTGCGATACACCAGAGCCCTGCTCCTCAGAAATCACAATATGTGCCGCTCCGGTTGTGCCACAACAGGTTTGCCCCGATTTTTGCCTCTTACAACCCGGGTTTAGTATTCTATCGGCAAATACCATTTACAACTGTGGCATAGTGCTGCAAGGACAGTGCATACAATACACTCCGCTGCCGGGCATGGCCGGTTTGCAAGACATTATAACCGTAATAGCTTGCGATGCTTTTACTTGCCAAACCATTACCATTACCGCCATAGTTACCGCCGATGGCAACTGCAACGACCCCTTGCCGCCCGTTGCCAACAATGACAATGCGCAAACTTCCGCCGGTGTACCTGTGTTGATAGATGTGAAGGCAAATGACATAGCCAATGGTGTTTCGCTAACTATTACCTCTTTTTCACAACCGGCTAACGGTACGGTTACGGCATCGGGAGGTGGGTTGCAGTACACCCCCAACTTGGGCTTTACCGGTGTGGACTTGTTTAGCTATCAGGTATGCAACGAGTTTGGCTTGTGCGATGATGCGCAGGTGAGTGTGCAGGTTGTAGCGGGTTGCCAAACAATTACCTATATGTGTACCAGCCCGCTCAGCCCGATGGTAATTTGCCCCGAGTTTTGCACTATAGGCAGCGATATTGCTGTGCTTACTGCTACCACTACCTATAATTGTTCTATACAGATGCTGAGTGGTGGCTGTTTCCAATACACTTCGCTGCCTTTGTTTGTAGGAGAGGAAACCATTACCATAACCGGCTGCAATACAACAGGACAATGCGAAACCATACAAATTGTGGTAGAAGTAGGCGATTGTGACGGGGGAGGTATGGCGCCGGGGGGCGATGGAGGCATAGGGCAAAAGCAAACCGAAATGAACCCGATGCTGCAAATGGTGGTTAAACCCGAAATTACCGCTATACAGCCCAATCCGGCTACCGATTTCACCACTGTTTACCTACAAGGCGCTTTGGGTAATACTGCCATTGAGGTGTATAACCTGCAAGGCGTTAAACTGCACACCGAAACCATGCAAGCGCAAGGCGGTATGAGTATGGTGCAACTGCCTGTTCACCAGCTTGCGGCAGGAACTTACATGGTTAGAGTGGTAAGCGCTAATGGAAACTGGACTGCTGAAAAAATGGTGAAGCAGTAAAATTTATTAGTCATTATAAAAGCCCCTGTAAATCGTTGGTTTGCAGGGGCTTTTTGGTAGCCGGCAGTTGGCTAATGCTTAAAATGCCGCAGTCCGGTGAGTATCATAGCTATACCCAACTCGCTGCATTTGGCTATTACGTGTTTATCGCGGATAGAGCCGCCGGGCTGCACAATGGTTTTAACCCCATACAAAGAGGCAAGTTCTACGTTATCTTCAAACGGGAAAAAGGCATCAGAGAGCAATATGCACTGCCCAATTTGTTGTTTTATGTAGTTATCTGCCTCCTCTATGGAGCCGGTATAGGAGCGGAGCAGATTTTCAGTAGCTTTTTCCAATGCCAATTTGGTAGAGATGAGGCGGTTAGGTTGCCCGGCACCCATACCCAGCATTTGGAAGCAGTGGTTCACCTCCCTAACGAGAACTATGGAATTGGATTTGATGTTGGCAATAGCTTTTAGTCCAAACGCTACCAGCGATTCTAATTCGGGGTGTGCGGGTTGTTGGTCGGAAACCACTTCAAATTTGGAGTAAAGCGAAGTATCTAAATCCTGTACCAACAAGGAGCTGTTTAGGAAGCGCATATCATAAGTATGAGC
This sequence comes from Bacteroidetes bacterium UBA2322, assembly GCA_002345145.1. Classification (GTDB taxonomy): domain Bacteria; phylum Bacteroidota; class Bacteroidia; order Chitinophagales; family UBA2359; genus UBA2359. Next base: position 5,342 of record DDVC01000236.1, on the reverse strand, counting down.
CGACTGCTGAATATCTAATTTGATAACTCGCAAATCTTTATGCTGCTGTAAATAGGCGAGGGCATCGGGCTCAAAATCGGGCGCTACAATCACCTCCACAAATTTGCGTTTAGATTTATCGGGATTGTCTAATGCCAAGAAAGCAACTGTTTTGGCACTGAGAGGTTGGTTAAAAGCAATAATTGACCCGAAGGCAGAAATGGCATCTGCTTCCCAAGCCAGCTCAAAAACAGCAAGTTGATGGTTGCCTTCGGCTACGCCGCATGGGTTGTTGTGTTTAACAATGGCACAGCCTTGCCGGTTAGGGTTTAAGGCTTTTACCGTTTCTACTGCGGCGTTAATGTCCATGATATTATTAAACGACAGCTCCTTGCCATGCAATACTTCCATATCATAGAGGGAGTTTGGGGCATCGGTTTGGCGGTAGTAAACGGCTTTTTGGTGGCTGTTTTCGCCATATCTAAGTGTTTTACCTCCGGTAAAAGCCATTCTTAATGAGTGGATATGGCAGTGGTTATCCATAGCAGTGGCTATTAGTGCATCGTAATCGGCTGTGTGGTTAAATGCTTTGCGCATGAGTTGCAAGCGGGTATCATAACTAAGGCTGCCGTTTTGTTGGGTAAGCTGGGTAATAATGGTGGCATAATCGTTTACATCAGTAACAACAGCTACATGTTTAAAATTTTTAGCTGCTGCTCGCACCATAGTAGGACCGCCAATGTCAATGTTTTCGATGAGTGTGTCAAAATCAGCGCCGGCTTGAAGTACTTTTTTAAAGGGGTATAAGTTGCACACCACCATATCTATGGGTTGTATGCCCAATTGTGCAGCTTCGGCGGCATCTTTATCACGGTCGTATAGCAGGGCAGACTCTATGGTAAACGAAATGGTTTTCATGCGTCCGCCAAAGGCTTCGGGGTTGCCGGTTACCTTGCTGATATCGGTAAAAGGAATACCGGCTTGGGTAAGGGTTTTACCGGTTCCGCCGGTTGAAATGAGTTCGCAACCTATTTGTTGCAGGCAGGTAGCTAATTCTATGATATGGGTTTTATCGGAAACACTCAACAAGGCTCGGCGTATGGGAACTAAGTTTGAGTTCAACATGACATTGAAAGTTTGAAAGGGTTTTATGCTTGTGTTATGTGGTAAGTATTACCGGCGTTGTGCGCTTTGTTGAATATGCCGCACAATGTTTTTAAAGATAGCCAGCCCTTCGCCATCTTCGCTAATATAAGGATTTTGGCGTTTCATTTGCCCCCAGTTGGGGTGGTTGTAGAGCGAAAGGAAGGCTTCGGGGTGGGGCATAAGCCCAAAAACCTGTCCGCTGGGGCTGGTAAGACCGGCGCAGTTGAGTTCGGCGCCGTTGGGGTTCATCGGGTATTCATCGGTAGGATTGCCCGCTGCATCGCAGTAAGTTAGGCAATTGAGTTTATGGTCAATAATTTGTTGCCTAAGCAAATTGTCTTTAATAATTAGTTTACCCTCGCCATGTCTTACGGGCAGGGCAATTTTGGTAATGCCTTTAAGGAAAGGCGTTTTTGTGCCCGGGGTAACAAGGCAATGCACCCATCGGTCTTCATATTTTCCCGAATTATTGCGCATCAGCGTAACCTCTTGCTCCACTTGTCCGCTCACATTAGGCAAAAGACCTAATTTCACCAAAACCTGAAACCCGTTGCAGGCTCCAAAAACGAACTTGCCCTGGGTTAAAAACAACTTAATTTCGTCAAGAAGCGTTTTGCCCGATGGCAGCTGCTTGTACTTAATTTTGTTAGCCAGCACTTTGCCCGATGAAATGTCGTCGCCAAACGAAAAACCGCCCGGAAAATTGAGGATATCAAAGGCATGAATAGCCAACCCTTTCAGCAAAATGTCGTTTAGGTGAATGATTTCAGCATCTGCTCCGGCAAGCCTGTAGGCGGCAGCCGTTTCTTCTTCGCAGTTAATACCAAAACCGGTAATGACCAATGACTTAACCTTATTTGTCATGTGCGCCTGATTTATGTGGCAAAGGTAATCATTCTGCCCGAAAATACGAATTAGGAGATAGTGAAAAGTGAAAAACGAAAAGTACCTACTATCATATTGCGGGGCGCTTTACCTTTACAAGTCAGCGCCATAAAAAATAGCCGAATTAGTTGAATGTTAGTAGTAAAAAACCTAACTTTGCGCCGTTATTTAAACTTTTCAAAATTTAAACTCATGGGTAAAGGCGATAAAAGATCCAAACGCGGTAAGATATGGAGAGGCTCCAACGGCAAGTCGCGTCCTAAAAACAGCAAATTGGACAGCTCAAAAAATTCGGGCAAATCGGGTAGTTAATAACCCGCTCTTCGGTTTATGCGAACCTCAACAAAAAAGACCAAACTTGAATAGAGTTTGGTCTTTTTTGTTAAATGCCCGCAAAATGCAGGAGAGAGGTAGGTTGCATTACCTATTATCCTAATTGTAGGTAAGGTCAAAGGTGCCGGAGGTAATAGAATGATTGCCGGTGCCCCCTGAAGTATCGGTACATTCAAAGCTAAAAGTGCCGATTACTTTTTTAGTAGTAGTGTTAAAAGTGGTAAAGGTAATGGTGCCCGATGAGCTGATAGCCTGAATAGGACCTTTTTTATAGGTGGCAGGGTTAATAGCGGTAAAATCAAAGGTGCCTGTTTCAAAAGCTCCACCATGTACCAACCTTATTTCGGTGGTATCGGTAGCGGTATAAGACTTTCCTATTAAATTGAGTTTACCACCTGTATTTAACCCGCTTACATCGGTTGCCGACCAGGGGGTAGCATCAATAAGGGCAGACATGGCAGCGGTAGGGGTTGCACACGGGGCGCACGGACCGCCACAGTCCACACCGGTTTCACCTTGGTTTTGAATGCCATCGGTACAGGTAGGCGCCGGCGGATTATTGCAGGGGTTAGGACACGGACCGCCACAGTCCACACCCAATTCACCACCGTTTTGAATGCCATCGGAACAATTGGGCATATTGGCACACGGCGGACAAAGCCCGGCTGCATCACCACAATCTATTCCGGTTTCACCTTGGTTTTGCTCTCCATCGGTACAAGAGTATGTTTGTTTACAAGCGCTAACCGCTGCAAGCATTGAAACGAACAATAATACCGATAGCCATATTCTCGTCTTCATGTAAAAAATGGTTTAAGTGTAATTTGAGAATGGTAAAATTTGGCTGAAAGATAGGCATTTATTTTTCAAAACAAGCCAAATTTAGCCTGTTATACACAAAAACGTATTGTTTCTAACAAGTTCCTTCGCTTTTTAGGCTCAATTATGCCTTTTGCAGTTCATCGGCTTTGCAGGCTTCGCCGCTTGCCCTGCCGCAAACTGTGCATTTACCTATTTCTTTTTCTAACATGGGGTTATTATTGGCGCAGGTGCCCCTAAATTCGCCTCCCTTAACCAACAATAGCCGTAATCCTATGCCCGACATTACTAAGACCATTACACCAAGGGTAAATATCAAGGTAACTATAAACATAACAAACAATGTTTTGCAATTAAACGATTTGCCGCAAAGTTAAGTTTAAAAAGGCGTACTTTTGCCCTTTATTTTAACATATAGCCATAAACATGCAAAATGCCGCCACTGCCTTTGTGCAATTACTTCAAATTATGAACGATCTGCGCGAAAAATGCCCATGGGATAAAAAACAAACCCCCGAAACCTTACGTCCGCTTACCATAGAAGAAACCTATGAGCTTGTTGATGCCATAACAAACGGCGATGTTAAAGCGATGAAGGAAGAGCTGGGCGATTTACTGCTGCACATTGTATTTTATGCTAAGATAGGAGAGGAGCGGCAAAATTTTACCATAGAAAGCATTATTACCGATTTATGTCAAAAACTCATACGCAGGCATCCGCATATATATGGCAACACAGAGGTAAAAGACGAGGAGGAAGTAAAGCGCAATTGGGAAAAAATGAAACTTGCCGAAGGTAAAAAATCGGTATTGGAGGGTGTGCCTGTTTCTTTACCGGCATTAGCAAAATCGGTACGCATTCAGGAAAAAGCCCGAAAAGTGGGTTTTGATTGGGAAACACCCGAGCAGGTTTGGCATAAAGTACAAGAGGAATTACAAGAATTTACCCAAGCCCTACAAACCGGTTCTGCCGAAGAGCAAACCGGCGAGTTTGGCGATGTGCTGTTTGCTTTGGTAAATTACGCCCGATTTGTTGATATAGACCCCGAAACGGCGCTTGAAAAAACCAACAAAAAGTTTGTGTACCGATTCAAAAAAATGGAAGAAATGGCTCGAATACAAGGTGTAAACTTGTACGACCTTACCTTAGAACAGATGGATTTACTATGGAACGAGGCAAAACGCACCGAAAGGCAGTAACACTACTCCTTCCTAACCCGATGTGAATAACCATTTTCTGTCCACTTATTTAAACACAAATAATGCCCTTTTTACAAGGTTTTGGGGTGGGTTTGTTGCTCATGTTTATTGTAGGACCGGTGTTTTTTACCCTGCTCAATGTATCATTGTCGCAAGGCTTAAAAACTGCCGCGGCGCTGGCTTTTGGCATATTTGTAAGCGATATTATTTGTGTTGTTTTATGTACCATTGGCTCGGCAGAAATTTTTGAACAACCCAGCAGCAGGTTTATCATTGGGCTCATGGGGGGGGCTTTGCTCTGTACTTTTGGCTTAAGGTTTACCCTACACCCCAAAATAAAAGAACCTACCGAAATAATCGCTACCAAAAACACGTATTACCTCGCTTTTGCTAAGGGGTTTGCGGTTAATTTTCTCAATCCCACTGTATTTGCTATTTGGCTCAGTATTATTGGTGTGGCATCGGGCAAATATGGGTATGGGGCAGCGTATATGGTTTATATGAGTGGTACGCTCATAGCCATTTTACTTACCGATTTGCTGAAAGCCGTTTTTGCCCAAAAACTGACCGGTATTTTAAAGGCTAACCGGCTCACTGTTTTGTTTAGATTGGTTGGTTTATTGATGCTCTTTTTTGGCATACGTTTATTCCTAAAAACGGTAAAAGAGTATTGGTGAGAGTGGTAAGTGATTAGTGATTAACGTGAGGCTGGAATTAAAATGAACGCCCGATAGGGGTAAAGCCTGTGCGTGGTTTAGAGGCACTTGATAAAACGGGCAACAGATTACGGTGCGCTGCCCCCTTGTGTGTTACTCACCAAGAGCTATAAAATGGCGCGGTTGGATTTGGATAGGTGCAGCGCACCAAAATATAGTTAGTAACCATGTTACATGCCCTATTAACAAGGTGCCGCGCACCGAAAAATATCACCCTACCTGTTTGAAATTCTTTTGCGGTAAGCCTTTGCGCAAGCTCACAAC
>DDVC01000112.1 GCA_002345145.1 Bacteroidetes bacterium UBA2322 | reverse complement strand
TAAAAAGTGCTGTCAAAAGAAAAAGAGGTTGGTCTGTGTTTGCAGGTTAAACAAGTAAAGAACGGCTGAAAACCTCTTTTTTTGTTGTTCTCTGACGATGCAAAGTTAAGGCAAACGCCAATTTTGTGCAAATTTTTTAAAGAAATCAGATAAAATATATGGTTTGTCTAAAAAAGTAGATGTATTTTTGCGAATCGTTTAATTTTGGTTTAAAAAATGGGCTATGAATTATGAATTTGACAAGGCAGAACAGCACAAACTTGACAAATTAGATTATCAAATTTTGTCAATTTTAGTAGAAGATGCTAAAATACCCTACACCAAAATAGGGGAAATGCTGTTTGTGTCATCGGGCACTATACATGTGCGCATTAAAAAGTTGGAGCAAATGGGCATAGTAAAGGGTCAGCAGTTAATAATTGACCCTGTTAAACTGGGTTATGACATTTCGGCATTTATAGGTATTTACCTACAGCAGAGCTCTATGTATGAGGAAGTGGTGGAGCAACTCAAAAATATACCCGAAATAGTAGGGTTAAATTACACCACAGGAAATTACAGTATATTTTTGAAAATTATTTGTCGCGATACCAAACACCTTAAAGATTTGCTACATGATAAAATACAGAACGTTAGAGGTATTCAGCGCACAGAAACCTTTATCTCATTGGAGGAGCGAATCAACAGGCAGATAAAATTGGTACAGGAAGAAGGCAACCCGGATAATAGGTAGCGTAACTGCCCTGTTAGTATATTATGTGCTGTGCCAGTGAAACAGTTTAAGGAGTAATTTGTTGGACTATACCTTATAATAACATAGTGTGGTACTTTTGCCGGCTTATGTGGCACTGGTAAAAGAAGCAGTATGTAAATATAGCAGCGTGTTGGAAAAAACCAACTAATTACCGATATAAAAGAGGGGGTGGCTATATACATAGTTTGGTATTTCTGACAAAAGAGAAGTTATTTTGCCAGAACCTACCCTATATTTTAGTATTTTTTTATCTTCGACTGACACAAAAAATAAACATCAACCAAAAGTGTTAAAGTGTTTGATGGGCTAAAAATGACAATTCGTTTTGACAAATGGCAGACACTACCATAATGCTTGGGGCATATAATGGTAGAAAGAGCAAAAAAAAGGAGAAATTTGGTGCGAAAAACACAATTAACACCACCAAACCGGCGTTAGAACCCAACAAAAGGTTAAACAAGACGAGATAATCCTTAAAAGGGTTGCAAGACTCAAATTTTTTTTTTGCTTTGCCCAATAATTGCACAATAACCTTCGTTAAAAGACCAACCGCACATGCGCAAACTGAAAGAGGCATTTTTAATACTGTTAGTAGTCATAGGGATAAATGCCCATGCACAGCAGTTGCCGCAGTTTTCGCAGTATGGTTTTACCGGTTTAGTTTACAACCCAGCTTACTGTGGAAGCAGTGAGGGGATAAATATAGAAACAGCCTTTAGGGCACAATGGGTTGGTTTACCCGAACGACCATTAACACAAAGCATAGGGGCACATTTACCTATGCCGGTAATAAACAGCGGGGCAGGATTGGTGGTGATCAATGATATGCTTGGATTAGAACGAAAAACCGCTATGTATGCCAATTATGCTTACGCTCGGCAAATAGGCAAAAAAAATATACTGGCGGCAGGTATTCAGGTAGGCATTTTACAAGCCGGATGGCAAGGCAATAGATTTATATCGCCTGAGGGAGAGTACAGTGGAGGAAGTATAAACCATAACGACAACCTAATACCTACGGGTACGCAGGCTTCGGCAGCGGTAAACATGAACGTAGGCTTATTATATAGAGCAGGAAACCTTACTACCGGATTGGCAGTAATGAACCTGCTTGAACCGGAAAATAACTTTACATGGGCAGATAACCGTGTGTCTGTAACCAACACCCGTCATTACCTGCTCAATTTTGCATACAACTTTGAAATTAACCGCATTATTACGCTATTACCCTCTGTTCTTATGAAAACCGATATGGTGAAGTACCAAATAGATGCAGGAGCCATACTCACTTATGACCAAATGTTTCACGGTGGTGTTAGTATTCGTGGCTATGAACCTTCATCGCTTGATGCAGTGGCAATAATTGGGGGGATAAGCCTTGGTAATAAGTGGCTTATTTCATACGCATACGACATCGGTATATCAAAATTGCGTAAATTCAATACCGGTTCGCATGAGCTGGTAGTTCACTATAGAATAAGTAATTTTGTGAGTCAAAACAAAGGAAAAACGATTTACAATCCCAGATTTATGTAAAAAATGAGGCTATAAAAGCACTTTTTTTGCAAAAACGCTCAAAAATTTGGCTACAATCATAAAAACAGCTATTTTTACCCGCCGTAAAACAAGTTATTAATAAAAATAAGCATAAAGCAAAACAAATTCCGTCCCATGAAAAAATTAGCATTCATTTGCATTGTCCTCACCGCTTTAATGGCTTCGGTTGGTTGCCAAAAGTCGGGCACCACAAGTAACGGCCAGTTGGTAGGTGTACAAGACAGACCGAAATGGGATCATATAAACCCCTTCGGCATGGTTTATATTCCCTCTGGTACCTTCCATTCCGGTCCGAGCGATGAAGATGTGAATAACTCGCTCATTCAAAGAACCCGCGCCAAGTCTATTCAGGGTTTTTATATGGATGATACCGAAGTAACCAACAACGAGTACCGCCAGTTTGTAAATTATGTGCGCGACTCAATGGCTCATACCATATTAGACCACTTCACCGAAGACGAAGATGGCAACAAAAAAATTGACTGGTCTTACACTATTGACTGGTCGGGTACAGGCGATGGCGCTGCCTTAGAGTCTATGTTTTACACAGGTGGCGACAAATTTTGGGGTCGTAAAGAGTTAAATACCACCAACCTCATTTTTAACTATGAGTGGTATGATTGGAAAGCCGCTGCTCAAAAGGCTATGCGCTCTAACGAGCGTAGTTCATTCATACGCAAAGAAGAAGTGAAAGTTTATCCTGATACCTTGGTTTGGATACATGACTTCTCTTACTCCTATAATGAACCTATGACCCGAAACTACTTTTGGCACCCGTCTTTTGATGATTATCCTGCGGTAGGTGTTAATTGGAATCAGGCAAATGCGTTCTGTGCATGGAGAACCAAAATCTGGAGAGACTATGCTGCCGAAAATGGTGAAACCATGGGCGAAGAATTCCGTCTGCCTTTTGAACACGAATGGGAATATGCCTCACGCGGTGGCTTGGAAAGCGCCCCCTATCCTTGGGGTGGTCCTTATGTGCGCAACAGCAAAGGCTGCCTTTTGGCTAACTTCAAACCCGGTCGTGGTAATTACCCCGAAGACGGTGGTTTTTATACCGTAAGAGCTGATTCTTATCACCCCAACGATTATGGTTTGTACAATATGGCCGGTAATGTTTCGGAGTGGACATCTACTGCTTTCTACGAAAATGCAGACGCTTTTGGACATGATATGAACACCGACATTCGTTACGATGCCAGCAAAGAAGACCCCGAAACCATGAAGCGTAAAGTTATTCGCGGCGGTTCATGGAAAGATATAGCTTACTATATCCAAACCGGTTCTCGCCACTGGGAGTTTCAAGATACCTCTAAATCGTATATCGGTTTCCGTTCTGCCCTTACTTTCTTAGGACGTTCAATTGACGACAAATACTAAAAACACAAGAGTGCCTCTCTGTTCATTAAACATGAGATGGGCTCACCACAACAATTCAACAAAAAACAATTTACTCATTTAAACTAAACTGTAAGAAACTATGGCTATTTGGGAAAAGAAAGGTTTTGCGTATTTCCGAAACCTCTTCATCGGTCTGGGTGCCGGTTTTATCATCATCGGTGCATTAGGAAAGATTATGCACTATGAATGGGGCAACATCGTATTGCCCGCTGCAATGGTGTGGGAAGCCACTATCTTCATCATTCAGGCGCTTATTCCGCCTCACCGTGAGTATCACTGGGAAAAGTTGTATCCGGGACTTGATGATGTTAGCTCAAAAATTGAGCCCCTTAGCGCTGAAGTAGGTGGCGGCGATGTAACCTCTCGTTTAGATAAAGCCTTATCCAAAGCCGGTGTAAACAACGAACTGATTGGACGTTTGGGTACACACCTTAATTCTTTGGGCGACAACCTGTCAAAAATGGCTGATGTAACCAGCGCTGCCAAAGTAACCGGAGATTACACAAAGAATGCCGGTGAAGCTGCCGAGGCTTTATCAAAAGTAAAAGTGGCTTACGAAAATGCGGCTATTGTTGCCAATGATTTAAAATCAGCAGCCGACAATACCAAAAAGTACCAAGAGCAAGTACAGGCAGTATCTAAAAATTTGGCTGCTTTGAACGCTGTTTATGAGTTGGAATTGCAAGATACCAACAATCACTTGAAAGCAATGAACAAGTTCTACAGCAACTTAACCAACGCTATCCAAAACCTCAACGATTCTGTTGCCGACACGCAAAAGTACAGAGAGCAAATGTCTAACCTGGCTAAAAACCTCGGTACCCTTAATAACGTATATGGCAACATGCTGAGCGCTATGGCTATGGGCGCTAAAGGTTAAAATTGCTTGAATTAAAATTTGTTCACTTTCTAAAAAAACATTGTTAGCTATATGTCAATTCCAAAGGAACCACGGCAGCAGATGATTAACATCATGTACTTGGTGCTTACTGCTCTGCTCGCCTTAAACGTGTCTGCGGAAATTCTTAACGCCTTCAGGCTGCTACGCAAAGGTATTGACAACTCTAATGCCTCAATAGGGCAGAAGATTAACAATACCATGGCATCGTTTCAGGCAAAGGTAGAAAAGGAAAAACGCGGACAAGAGTATTTAGATGCCGCCACTAAAGGTCGCGCGCTATCAGCCGAATTTAATGCTTATATCACTAGTTTAGACCAAAAACTCACCGATGCTGTTGGGATAGACCCTGAAAAAGGCGACATCAAAAGAGCTGACGACCAAGACACCCCCACACGTTTATTTGTGGTAGAAGGACTTGGAGCTGAGTTAGAAGGTAAAATTAAAGAATATCGCGAAAAATTCTCTAAACTTTTTACCGACCCCAAAGAACAGGCAGATATATTGAATGCCATTCCTTTAAATGTTGATTCGGTACCTGCCAACAGCACCAAAAAGAACTGGCCCGAATATATGTTTTACCAAATGCCTGCTCAGGCTGTACGTACTTTGCTCACCAAGTTTCAGAACGACGCTATTTCGAGCGAGGCAATAGTAGTAGATAAACTGTTTGAAAAAGTAGGTGAAACCACCATCTTGTTCGATAAGTTCCAGCCGGCGGTAATTCCCAGTTCTACTTATTTGTTGCAAGGCGAAAAATTTGAAGCTCAGATTTATCTGGCAGCATCAAGTTCAATGTCTCGCCCCACCATCACACTTGGCGGTAGGGCTCTGCCCTTAGATGCCAATGGTATGGCAACCTACTCCGAAACAGCTTCGGGTGTTGGAGAGCGCAAAATATCGGGTACTATTACCACCAAAGACAGTTATGGCAATACCAAGTCTTATCCGTATGAAACCAAATATACCGTAGCCACTCGTCCCGACCATGCTCCGGTAGTATCTGCCGATAAGATGAACGTGTTTTACATTGGTGTTGAAAACCCCATTACCGCTTCTATTACCGGTATTCGCGACGACGCTGTTAGCGTAAGCATCAGCGGCGGCGGCGGACAGGTGAGAAAAGCCGGCGGTGCCGGGCAGTATGTAGTTACTGTTTCTACACCGGGTAAAGCTAATGTAAACCTTTCGGGTAAATCTAAAGATGGCTCACCCGTTAGTGGACAAAAAGAGTTCCGCGTAAAATACATACCCGACCCCATTCCTGAATTGGGTGGTAAATCGGGCGGTGCGCTTAAAACCGGTGAGCTTAAAGCTCAGATGGGTATTGCAGCTGTATTGAAAGATTTTGACTTTGATGCTAAGTTTCAGGTAGAAGGTTTTGAAATTACCCTTGCCGAAAGAGGTCAAGATCTTTTAACTTGTACAAACTCGGGTTCTAAATTTGGCGGACAATGCCAAGGCTTGATTGACAGAGCAAAAGTAGGCAGCATTTACTATATTGACAACATCAGAGCCAAAGGTCCTGATGGACGTTCAAGAAAACTGCCCACTATTTCCTTTAAGATTATCTAATTCCTTTTTTTCTGAATGGGCTGCGTTTAACCGGCGCAGCCCATTTCAGAAAAACCTCCGATACTATGCTCTAAAATCATGGTTCATTTATACCAAATAAACAGTTTTACCGTTTTACAAATCAATTAGCTAAACATTTCTAAATTCAAAAGCCTACAATGAAAAGGTTATTCTGGATAGCAAGTTTCCTGTGCGCCGCTTTAATAATGAGCAGCCAACTTTATGCACAGCAAAAAGAAGGGTATGACGAGGGAGGACAAGGCGGGCAGCCTCAAAACTCTCCTACCTCTAATACTGAAAGCACCCAAGTGCGCGATGGGGCTTACGACCGCAATTCTCTGAAAGAGAAGAAAATACTTCAATATGACCACTTGCGCGAAGCCGATATTTTCTGGGAAAAGCGCGTATGGCGTGTAATTGATACCCGCCAGAAAATGAATCTTCCTTTTGTTTATCCTAAACGCCCCTTCATTCAGGTAATGCTCGACGTTATTAACCAACACCCCGATGATGCCAAAATTTTTATGGATGACGAGTTTAAACAACGCGTTACCCTTAAAGATATTCAAAGCCAGTTGGGTTCGGTTGATACGGTGCAGGTGTATGACCCCGATAAAGACGAGTACATTCAAAAAATTGTTACCAACGATTTTAACTGGATGAACGTAAGCCTTTTCCGATTAAAGGAAGACTGGATTTTTGACGAAGAATCAGCTTCTATGGTTGCCCGTATCATGGGTATTGGTCCTATTATGGACGTAATTGATGAAAACGGCAACTACCGTGGGCAAAAAGCGATGTTTTGGGCTTATTACCCCGATTTTCGTCAATTCTTTATAAACGAAGAGGTGTTTAGCCCTACCAACGATGCCATGCGCCTTACTTGGGAAGACATTTTTGAAATGCGCCTGTTTGGTAGCTATATTATGAAAGCATCTAACATTCAAGACCGCCGTATTCAGGAATACGCTACCGGACGTGATGCCTTGTTGGAATCAGAAAAAATCAAAAAAGAAATCTTTGAAAAAGAACACAACATGTGGAGTTACTAAACAACAATTCTAATTAGTGTAACGTTAAAAGGCTGAGGCAGATGCTTCAGCCTTTTATTATTTTACTCATTCTTTAACCTGCTCAATCAGATTTATAGCAAGTAACCTTTACTTTAATATCAAGTTTCATTCCATCAGTTTTCATCATAAAAAACTTTTCTTTATGAAGCCATTATTGAAGTTTTTGCTTGTGTTGTTTTTGCCGGTTATTGTGGCACAAAGGGGGGAGGCACAAAATAATGAGTCGTATGACAATACAAATAAGCCTCCTCAAACAGAGGAAACGCCTCAGACTAATGTGCCCGGCGGTAGTGGTGGTTCATCACCTGAAGTGCGCGATGGCGCTTATGACCGCAATATAGCTAAAGAGCGCCGTCCGCTACCCTATGCACCCCTGCGCGAAGCAGATATTTTTTGGGAAAAAAGGGTGTGGAGAGTAATAGATACTCGCCAAAAGATGAATCAGCCCTTTAATTACCCATCCAAGCCATTCATCAACATCTTGCTGGAGGTGGTGCGCAACAATAAAAACGACGTACCTATTTACTTAGACGATGAATTTAAACAACGCATTTTAATTGATGACCTTGACAAGAGGCTGGGGTCATTAGATACCATACAGGTGTATGACCCCGATAAAGATGAATATATAACCAAGGTGGTTAAAAATGATTTTAACTGGACTACGGTAAATTTTTTTCGGATAAAAGAAGACTGGATTTTTGATGAGCAAAGCTCTACCATGTTAGTGCGTATTATTGGTATAGCGCCTATACGCGATGTAATAGACGACAATGGCAATTACCGCGGACAAGAGGCTATGTTTTGGGCTTATTACCCCAGCCTGCGCAATTACTTAGTTAAATATGATGCTTTCAGCCCCTTTAATAATGCCATGAGCCTAAGCTGGGACGATATTTTTGAAATGCGCCGCTTTGCCAGCCACATCATTAAAGCATCAAATATACATGACCGGCGCATAAGTGATTATGCCGCCGGCAGAGATGCGCTTTTAGAAGCCGAAAACATTAAAAAGCAAATTATGGAGTTTGAACACAATTTGTGGTCGTACTAAGACGCGTCTTTAGTTATCCAATGGGCTAATTTATCGGGCACCTATACAGTCTTTGCTGCTGTGGGGTGCCCGATTTAATGTAATGGTTATAGGTATGCTCTTGGTTATGGGCAAATACCCATAACCTCACAAATTCGGTCTATATTAACATATTCTTCCACTATTTCAATAGCTTTTTGAATTTTGTGTGGGGCTTTAGTATTCAGTTTTACATCTAACTTGCTGAGTTTGATAATAGATTCATAAGTGCCATAATGTAAGGTTCTGATAACCGGTATCTCAGAATTTATAAGGTATTCCATATCTTCGGGAGCTAACGGAGCTGCGCCGGTAATAATAACACCGGCAAGGTTGGGGGTAATGGGTAATGTACTCCATATTTGTTTAAGTTTGGCAAGGGCATCAGACAGTCGTCTGCCGCTTACAACCAGCAGATATTGGCGATGTGGGTCTAATGTTTCTAAATCTACTAATGAACCGGCAATAGTGCTTTCTGCCAGGTTAGTAAGTTTATGCGAGTTGCAGAGTACCTCCCCCTTTAGTTCTCGAGTTATTGTAGTAAGCAATGGAAAAGCAAGCTCCTCTTCAAATGGTATGAACCCAAATATCTCTAATCCCGTTTTAGTTATTTTTTTCTCTAAGGCCGCTTTCACCTTATCCATTTTGCTCCGAAGTACTTTGTTTATAATAACGCCAACAACTTTAGCGCCGGCAGCATCAAAAAATGTTTTTGAAAGCATAAGATGGTCATAGGTATCGCCAATACCCCCTTTTACCACTAAAATTACGCCTGCCTTGAGGCGTTTTGCAACATCGGCGTTAGACATATCAATAACACTGCCAACGCCCGGGTGTCCTGTGCCTTCGTAAAGTACTACATCATGCCTTTTTCTTAATATGGCAGTAGCAGCATCTAAGCGGGCATAGAGTTTTTCTTTTTCGGGGTGATTGATGTAGTGTTCTGTGTATCCGGGCATTACAATAACAGGGCTGTGAATATCGGGCTCTAACTCAAAGCGCATGGCTTCGGCAAACAGAATAGAGTCTTTATCCACTTTGTAATGGTCTCTCCAACTTTCAAATTCTTGTCCTACCGGTTTGCAGTAGCCCACATTCACTTCTCTTAGTTTTAACGCATGTAGAATGCCCAAGGTGGTAGTGGTTTTACCAATGTGCTGGGCGGTGGCAGCCATAAAAATGTCTTGTGTCATAAGGAATTCCGCTAATTGTAAATAATTGATGCAAATCAACACAATTTTTTTCAGAACAGAAAATCTAAACCCCAAAAGTAGCTATATTTAAACGCCAATTTAAATGTCTGATTCAATAACAGTTAATTAACTAAAACGCCTATGTTTAAACGTTTACCCCATCTGATTGCTGTAACTTGGTATGCCTTTTTGTTGTTTGGGCTGCTTTACAGCTCTTTGCAGCTATTTGCTCAATCGCAGAGCACCATTAGCGGTACCATAACAGACCGCAGCACCGGCGCACCACTGCCCGGCGCAACGCTGGTACAAACTACCAACCGTGCCAAAGGCGCAGTTGCAGATGTAAATGGAAATTTTGCCCTGCCTATTACAGAAAACCTGCCGGTAATGGTAGAAGTTAGTTTTTTGGGTTATGAAACTTTGCAACTCAAAATTGATAGCTGGCAACCGGTAACCATCGGGTTAGAGCCTGCATCGGTTATTATAGGTAAAGATGTGGTCATTACCGGTTCCCGAATTAGTGAAACTATCTTAGAATCGCCTGTTTCCATCCAAAAAGTTACCCTCAAAGACATTAAATCCTCACCATCGGGCGATTTTTATCAGGGACTCGGCAATTTATCGGGTGTAGATGTAGTAACTGCCAGCTTGGGCATGAAGGTAATCAATATGCGAGGCTTTAACACTACCGCACCGGTGCGCATGGTGCAGTTTATTGACGGAATGGACAATCAAGCGCCGGGGCTCAATTTTCCGGTAGGCAACTTAGTAGGCGCTCCCGATATTGACCTGCAAAGTGTGGAGCTTATTTCCGGTGCAGCATCGGCTATGTATGGCGCTAATGCTTTTCAGGGTGTGGTGAGTATGATTACCCGCGACCCCTATACCAGCCCCGGTTTAACCGTTGCCCTTAAAGGCGGCAACAGAAATTATGCCGATGCGCAAGTTAGGTATGCCCAAGCTTTTGGTAAAAAGCAAAAACTGGCGCTAAAGCTTACCGGCGCTTTTAGTCGAATAGATGATTGGGAGGCAAAAGACGTTACTGCTAATACGTATGGCGATATTAGTACAGAGCAAAACCTTGCTTCTATTAGCCGGCAGTTGCAATACTCCGATGACCCCGAAGTAGCCGAAACTTTTACCGCCATTAACGGTTGGCTCGATTTTAACCCCAAAGCAAACCCGCCCCGACTGCTCATTGAAGCGCCAGGGTATTTGGAAACCGACCTCTCCGATAACCTTGCCCAAAGCCTTAAATTGGGTGCCGGCTTGTATTACAAATTTAATAACCACCTCAGAGCTTCCTATCTGTACAAATATGGCAGAGGTACTGCCGTATATCAGGGCAGCAACCGATACAGCATAAACGACATCACTTTTCAGCAGCACAAATTTGAGCTGCAAGGCAAACGCTTGCTCCTAAAAGCCTATACTACACAAGAAGACGCAGGTAAATCTTATGATATGGTGTTTACCGGCATCAATATAGCCCGAGCAAGTATAGTGGATAATTTTATACCCACTTACTTAGAAACCTACTTTAACACGCTGCGCAACCTAACCAATGATTTTGACAACAGTGTGCAAGACTGGCAGGTAGATCAAGCCCGAAACGCCGCCTTTGATGCCGCACATGCCACTTGGTACCAACCGGGTACAGCAGCCTTTGATTCATTGTTTAACAAAATAACTGCCGACCCCGACCTTAACTCCGGCTCACGGTTTCAGGATAAATCATGGCTGGCACATGCCGAAGCGCAATACAACTTTAACTGGGAGTTTGCCGATGTGCTTGCCGGAGCTTTTACCCGCCGCTACGACCCGCAATCGTTTGGCACTATTTTTAGCGATACCCTTATTGCAGAAACCGGTCAATATAGGGATATTGCCCTGTGGGAATACGGCGGATTTTTGCAAGTATCTAAAAAACTGCTCAATGATAAACTCAAACTCATAGGCTCCTTACGTGCCGATAAAAACCAGAATTTTGACCTCCAATGGTCGCCCCGATTATCGGCAATTTATACACAGGGCAATCACCATTTCAGGGCATCAGCACAATCGGCTTTCCGAAGCCCAACGCTCCAAAATCAATACATCTACCTAAACTTAGGCGCTATTGTACTGGAAGGTAACCTACATGGACAAACTAACGCCTATTCTTCTGAATCGGTAAAAACTTTCTTAGACCACTACCAACAAACCTACGAAATTGACCCCAGCCTGCTGCAAGCCGTTCAGTTAAACCCGCTTCGACCGGAGCAGGTGCGAACCCTTGAGTTGGGCTATCGCACCATTGTTAATAATGCCTTGTACGTTGATGCCACTGCTTATTACTCGGCTTATCGGGATTTTATTGGCGATTATCGTTTTTACAAGCCTAATGGCGATGCCATAGCCGGACAAGACAGTGGCATAGATGCTATTCTTACAGGGGCTTATACCCTTATGCAAACGCCTGTAAACAGCAAAGAACGGGTAAATAGCTATGGCGCTACACTGGGGCTGGCTTATTATTTTGGCAAAGGTTATACTGCCACCGCTAATTATACTTATGCCGCTATTGATACGGCACAAGTTAAAGACCCCCTTATTGCCGGATTTAACACACCTGCCCATAAAATAAATATAGGCTTGCAGGCTACCGATGTTTGGAAAAAATTAGGTTTTGCAGTAAATGGCAAATGGGTAGATGGGGTTTACTGGGAAAGCCCGTTTGGAAATGGCAATTTAGACCCCTACTTTTTGCTAGATGCACAATTGAGTTATCATTTCCCCAAACAGTACTCCACTATTAGAATAGGCGGCTCAAACCTGCTCAACAGCAAAATACAACAGGCTTTTGGCGCACCCGTTTTAGGAACTACTTTTTATGTGGGTTACACTTTTGAAATTAATAAGTTGTAATTGCAGGCTCATGACGTAATTATTTGTGTATCTTATGGATAGCTTCCGCAATTTTTCCTATAAGCATGGTTAAACCGGCTTTACAAGGTGCAATTTGCGGGAGCTAAACCGTTACAAGGTTTGTGAAAACGGCGTTAATATGTGATAGATTGGGTTGTGTGGAGTGCTACGGAAGATACTACATCACTATAAAGGGAATCATAACCCCCCAATCTAAACCAAAGTACAGAAAATAAAGTTACGTATTGCTTGCGCAAAAAAAAAGACAGGCGGGGTTAGCGCCTGTCTGTTGTCTTTGTTGCTATAGAGCAACAATTGCCTTCAAAACTTAAAAGTTCAATAAAACAGCTAAATGCTAAAGTTGAGCACCTATTTCACCACTAATACCGGCAGGGTTTCCTGTGTGCCATTGGCATGGCGCAGTATGGCATAGTAAGTGCCGTTTGATAGTTGGGTGGCATCAAATACTAAATTGTAAGCCGTATCGGGTTGAGTGGTTTGGTTAAACAACAGGGCTATTTCCTTACCATCGGCGGCAAATACCTTTAAGGTAACCGGTTCTTCTATTTGGGAATAAAAGCTGATGTTGCTGATGCTACCGGTAGGGTTGGGGTAAACCGCCATGTTTTGAACAATTTCTTCGCCGGCGTTTTTGCCTGCTCCGCATGGGCTAACGGTAACGCTTGCCGTAGCCGTACAACCATTGCTGGTAATGGTTACGGAATAAGTGCCCCACATGTTAGTGGTGGGGTTGTTGCGCAGTACAGTAGTGCCGGTGGTATTAAAACCATTAGGACCGCTCCACGCATAACTGTTGCCGCCCGAGGCAAGTAGCCAAATACGGCTACAGGTGCTGTTATTGGTTATGGTGGCATTGGGCGATGCGGTAACCGTAACACTGCGGCTACCCGATGAGGTGCAGCCCGCAGCCGTAGTAACCGTAACGATGTAAGTGCCGGCAACGGCAGGAGTGCGGGTCATGGTAGCGCCGCTAAAGCTGAACCCGCCCGGTCCGCTCCACTGGTAGCTAACGCCGGCAGTGGTAGCAGTAAGGGTAATAGCGTTATTGGAGCAGAAACTCGTAGCGCCGGTAATGGTGGCAGCAGTAGGAGAGCTTACGCTTACACTTCGGCTGGCGGTGGCGGTGCAGCCCCCTGCACCGGTAACAGTAACGGTGTAGTTGCCCGCAAAGGCAGTAGTGGCATTGGGGCGGGTAATGGTTTGGGTAGAGGCGGTAAAACCACCCGGACCACTCCACGCATAACTCGCCGCGCCGGCAGGAGCGCTGAGGCTGATGGTACCGCCCGAACAAACAGCGGTAGCGCCGGAAATGGTAGCAGAGGGAATGGGGTAAACCGTTACGGTGGTACTTAACACATTTTGGCAACTGTTGTTGGTAATGGTAACCGTATAAACGCCACTCATGGCAGTAGTGGCGCTGCTGCGGGTAATGCTGCCGCCCACAGCCGAAAATCCGTTAGGCCCGCTCCACTGGTATTGGTTGCCGCCGGTGGCAACCAAACCAATTGTGCCGCCCACGCATACAGTGGTAGCGCCGTTAAGGCTTATTACTTGCCCGGGCGGTATGGTAAGGTTCAACGTTTGTATATCGCAATCACTTACCGTAACGGTGTAAGTGCCCGGTTGTGTATAGGTTTGCCCGGTTATTGCCCATGTATAGCTGCCACAGGCGGTAATGTTTGTGGTAGTAATTGCAGGTCCTGTATTAACCACTACCGGTACTCTAATAGGGCTGGGGCAGCCACCCGATCCCCAGTTCAGGATAACAATACCGTTGCCGGGGTTGCCGCCCTGTGTATGTTGTGTATTTGTACAGAGCGTTAGGTCGGTGTAGCTGCTGCCGCCACCGCCGCCGCCTACATAACCGCCTGAAGCATTTTCGCCGCCGCCGCCGCCGCCATAGTAGCCGCCGCCGCCGCCTGCACCGTAATAATCATAATCAGCGCCGTCGCCACCTTGCCCCAAGGTGCCGGGATAGCCACTGCCACCGTTGCCAAATCCACCCGCACCGCTGGCAGACTGTGTGCCGCCGCCGCCGCCCTTTGCCTCATCGGGATAATTGGTATCATCGTCGCCTGCTTCGCCAACCAGACCGCCACCATTTCCGCCGCCGGTGCCGTCATACCCTGCACCGCCGCCGCCACCTGCTACGATGACTCGGTTGGCAAGCGCAGTGCCGTTAATGCGTATGTCGGTGGCGCCACCGCCTGCACCGTAGTATTGTGCAAGGCTGCTGCCACCGCCGTTGTAGCCCCCAATTTCTTCATAATCGCCCGTAGGCAAGCCGCCCACATAGATATTGAGCGCCTGCCCCGGCGTTACGGCAAGGTCAGTTGTAACAATACCTCCTTCGCCCGGAGGTCCGTCTTCGTAGTAGCCATCGCTGCCACCGGCACCCTTGGCTGTTACTGTAATGCTGGTAACGCCTGCCGGTACAACAAAGGTTTGTGAAGCGCCGGTGAACTGGAAGATTTGTGTGCCCGATGGAACTGCATTGATTTGTGCATAATACGTGGTGGTTGTAGCCGGCGAAACAGGGAAGTCCTCTCCACTGGCAGAGTTGCCAAGCAGGTTGCCACCTATTTCCGCATCGTACCAGTTGATGGAACCAACGGAGGTAGTTGCCGACAGGTTAACGGTTTGTCCGAAGCAAGTTTCAACGGTAAGTTGGCTTATATCCGGCAATTCGCCTGAAACAACAGGATTGCTTACAGTCATAACTGCGGTGCAGTTGCCAGTTAGACTGGTTGCCGCAACGGTATAAATGCCCGGATTGGTCAGACCTGTAAACTGAAGCGCCTCGCCACTGCCGGCTACCGGCGAGCCAATGGCTGAACCATCTTTTTCCAATTGATAGTTGTAGTTGATTTCGGAGCCTGCCAATTCAAGAGTAGCACCCGCACCTTCCGCACAGCCGTTGAGTGAGGTAAATGCAAAATCAACCGGCGTATGACAAAGGGTACTGTATATATTGCCGGTGCCATTCACCGCTGCATAGATACCGTTGCCGTATGCCATGTTTAGGAATCCATAAAAGAAACCTGTGGGCTGTGAACTCCAGCATTGTCCAGCTACGGAATTCAGCAGTTCGCCTACGCCAAACCAGTTAGAAGCAAGGAACTGCCCATTCAGGTAGGTTACGCTAAATAAATTACTCGTGGCGGGGGAGTTTTGGGCTGTCCAATTGATACCATTGGGTGAGGTAAATATGTTTCCATTGCTGCGCACTGCCACAAATTTACCATCGCCAAAGCTTACATTAAGTGCCTGAAATGCAAACACATACTGATCCCATGGAGTCCAGGAAACAAGATCGGAAGAAGCAAACATGGCATTACCCAGCCCACCGATGACGAATACCCCGTTGCCGTAGGTAGCAGATATCCAATTGACATTTGCCGGTGAAGCGATGCCCGTCCAGGTTACGCCGTTGTCAGTAGATTTGCGCAAGACTCCGTCACTACCTACAATCAGCCAGGTACCGTTACCGTAGGCGATTCCTAAGTATCTATTGTAATGGCCTACATCATGTGCCGACCAGTTGATGCCATCGTTGGAAATGTGTACATAGTTGTTCCAGCCCACAGTCATAAACTGTCCATTGGCGTATAGCACATTGCTAAAACCATAATTGTTAGGAGTAGGAGGGGTCTGTTCTGTCCAATTGACACCATCGGTAGAGGTATAGATGTATCCACCTGTATCATAATGACTTACCACTGCAACAAACTTACCTGCACCGTATGCAATGCCTGCTCCATTAATATTGTTGTAGGAAGTAATGCCTGATACGTGTTCATAGAATGTTTCTGGGAAGGTGGTGGGGTTACACGTTGTTACTTCCATTGTAATTGCATTACTTGTAGCCGTAGCCGGGTTGGCACAGGGGTCGCTGCTGGTCATTTCTACCATTATTTCATCGCCATCGGTGAGGGCATTGTCGGTGTAGGTGGGGCTGTTCATGCCCACGTTGGTATTGTTTTTCTTCCACTGGTAGGAGGGTGTGCTGCCGCCGTTGGTGGGTGTGGCGGTGAAGGTTACGCTGGTGCCGGCGGTGATATTGTTGCCGGGGTTGGCAACTATGGTTACTGTAGGCGTTTGAAGAACCGGTATAAGTTGGAAATTTGTTATTGGCATTCCATCACAAGCGTTACCCGGCCAAGGCAACCAGCCGATTGTTGGCGGCAAAGGCAAAGATGCCGTACTATTAAAAAATAAGTAAGAGCCATAATCCCAAATCACCCAAGAATTACCGTCAAACCAGATTTCAAAATTAGGATTGTCACTTTTAGCCCAATATCCTCCGCCCAAATAATCGCCGGCGTATAAATATTCGCCATTGAAAGCGCTGCAACTGGTGCTTACTTGAATTTTATAGCAACTTGGCGACAATGCAGCAGGATTCACCGTCATCGTAATGCCTGCACTCGTAGCCGTAGCCGGGCTGGCGCAGGGGTCGCTGCTGGTCATTTCTACCATTATTTCATCGCCATCGGTGAGGGCATTGTCGGTGTAGGTGGGGCTGTTCATGCCCACGTTGGTATTGTTTTTCTTCCACTGGTAGGAGGGCGTGCTGCCGCCGTTGGTGGGTGTGGCGGTGAAGGTTACGCCGGTGCCGGAAGTAATGGCGCTGCCGGGGTTGGCGGCAATAGCAACTGAGGGTGTGATAGTTGGCGCTGTAAGTGAGCCACAGCCGCCACCAATCGTTAACTGGCCAGGATTAAAATAGCCATTGTCATCGGGGTCTTGCCAGCCGTTAGGCTCGCAAGGCAAAAGGGTAGAAGAGCCGGTGTTATTTTGTGCTACAACAACTACGGGTATACCATTGCTCATCTGCTGAAATTGCCATACCGTTCCTGTCCATACAAGACGGTAGGGAAATGCGCCAAAATTGGCATTTTCCCACTTGGGGGCACCGTTTAACGTGCCATTAGGTACATAAACCACAGGTAATACCGAAGAGGTGAAACCAATAATACCGGGTCCCTGTACGGTGATGTTGGTAGGACTAAATGAACATGGGGGCGCTACAATGTTGGCAAATGTTTGCGTGGTTAAGTGTAGCAGCAGTAGCAAAATGGCTACGCTGTTCAAACTTTGTTTTAGTGAAAACCTTAGCATGATAAAAAAATAAATTATGAAATGAGGAAAAAAAGCAAGCACAATAAAATGGAAATGTATAGTCAAGTAATTCGGCACAAAAATACCGGTATTGTGCTCCTGTGATGGGGGATATTTGTACGTTTATGGGGAGATGATTGTACAGAAGTGCTGTTTCAGGGCATTTTTTGCCGTTTTTTTAGTTGGGAGGGGGTAATTTGGTAGTGTTTTTTAAAAAGAGCGGTAAAGTTTTTTACATCGCTCATCCCAACGGCGTGGGCAACCCTTGCTACTGTTTCTTGCTCATTTTCTGCAAGCAATTTGCAGGCTCTTTGCAGCCGTGCCGGTTGCAGCATTTGGGTGGGTGTAGCGCCGGTAAGCTGTTTTACCTTTTTATAAAAGAGGGTACGGCTCATGGCAAAGTGTGTTATAAGGGTATCTACTCTGGTATCTTCCTCATGAAGGTGAGTTTGTATGAGCTCATGGAGGCGGGTTAGCCATGCTGTGTCATTTGGCAATAGGGAGGTTGGGCGGGGGCATAAACAACTTAGAATTTGCCTTAATAAATTAGATAAGTCAAAAATAAGACTGCCCCCGACTGCCAGACGGTAGTATTTGTACTTTTACAAGTAGGTAAATATACAGAAAGGTGTGGTAAACACCCGATACTGTAAGCTACTGCCTACATTGTAATTATTTTTTAATCATTTGTTGCGGCAATATACCAAAACGCTCTTTAAACTGGGCGGTAAAGTGTTTGGCATCATTAAGCCCCACCATCAGCACCAAATCTTGTAAGCGCAAATTGGGTTGTTGGTTAAGCAACCGGTAGGCTTTATCCAGGCGGGCATTGCGCAGTAGTCGGGCGGGGGTTAAACCGGTAAGGGCTTTCACCTTAGCATAAAACTGGGTACGGCTCATGAGGAGGGCAGGCACTAAATTATCTATTAAAAAATTTTCATCTGATAGTTTTTCCTGTATAGCGTTGTGGAGGTTTTGCAGCCATTGCCGGTCAATATCTGAAAGGAGGTTTTCCGCTTCTACTGCATCGGCTTGGTTTGGCGGTGTTTGTGTGGTATCGGGCAGGCGTACTTGTGCATATTTTTGTTGCAGCAGTCGGCGCATGTGCAGGAGTTGGGCAAGCCGTACCAGCAATTCTTCGGTACTAAAAGGTTTGGGCAGGTAGGCATCGGCACCTCGGCGGTAGCCTTCTATTTTACTCTCGGTTCTGCCCTTGGCAGTAAGGATAACAATGGGAATATGAGAGGTAATGGTATCTGATTTCAGTAGTTGGGTCATTTGGTATCCGTCCATTTGTGGCATCATCACATCGGTAATAATGAGGTCGGGCATTATTTGGCGGGCAAGTTCAAGCCCTTGTTTACCGTTTTGAGCTTCGGCAATAGCGTAACCGTTTTGGGCAAGTACTATGCTAAGGTATTGGCGCATTTCGGCATTGTCTTCTACCAACAATATAGTGTTGGTGTTTTTGGGGTTGGGTGGTGTAGCTATGCTTGTAAGTGGTTGGGTATCTGCTTGGATTACTTCATTAAAAGTAAGATTGCCGGGGGCAGACAAAACATGGGCAGCCACTGAGCCTTTTTGATAAAGCGGAAAAGTGAGTGCAAATTCAGTGCCTTTGCCGGGTGTGCTGTTTACCGTTATAGTAGCGCCAAGCAGGGCGCAAAGTTCTTTAACCAGCGCCAGTCCTATGCCTGTGCCCTCGTTGTGTCGGGTAAGGGAGTTATCGGTTTGGTAAAACCGGTCAAAAATATGGGTCAGATTTTCGGGGGCAATGCCAATGCCGGAGTCTGTAACCGTAAGTGTCCATTCATGAGGGTTGTTTTGCCCGATGTTAAGGATAATGGTGCCTCCTTGGGGGGTAAATTTGTGGGCATTAGAGAGGAGGTTGAAGGTTATTTTTTCCAGCATTTGGCGGTCGGTTACACCTTGCAGCTCTGTTAGGTTGGTTTGCCAGATAAGGTTTTGGTGTTTTTTATTTGCCGGCGGCTGGAAAGCATTAAAAATTTCGTGCAGAATGAGGAGCAAATCACCTTCTGCCCAGTTAGTTTGGAGTTTACCGTCTTCCAATTTAGCAAGGTCTAAGAGTTGGTTTACCAGCGCCAGCAGCCGGTGTGCATTGTTGTAAATAATGCGATGTTGTTTTTTAAACTTATCTAATTCGGGTTGTTGGAGCAGTTGTCTGACCGGCTCCAAAATAAGGGTAAGCGGGGTGCGAAACTCGTGGGTTATGTTGGTAAAAAATCGGGTTTTAAGCTCATCTAAGGCTTGCAGGTTTTGGGCTTCTTTTTGTTTAAACAAGAGTTGGTTTTGGAGTTTAAGCCTGTTTGCCTGAAAGCGGAAAGCGCCGGCTATGGCGGCAATTAAGAGGGCTGTATAGATACTATAAGCAACCGAACTGCGCCACCATGGGGGTGCAATAACCACTTGTAGAGAGGTAGGGTTTGGGTTGCGCAAGCCGCTTTGGTTTACATTGGCAACCCTAAGGGTATAGCGCCCCGGGTCAAGGTTTGGGTAGTTCAACTCGGTACGGTGGTTGGCAAAAACCCAGTCTTTGTCTATACCTTCTAATTTGTAGTAATAAACATTGTTGTTTTTGGGGGTATAATTGAGTGCGGCGTAACCAATGGTAAGGAAGTTTTGGTAGTGTTTAAGGTAAATGGTTTCAGAAAACTCTAAGGGCAGTTGCAAAATACTGAGGCTGTCGCGCAGGTCGGTTGGTTGGTTGTTAATTTTGAGTTCGGTAAAAAAAACGGGGGCAAAATCGGCATCGGGCAAAATACTTTCGGGTTTAAAGGCGGTAAGTCCATTAATGCCGCCAAAGTACATGATGCCGTTTTTGTCTTTAAAGAAGGATTGGTTGTTAAACTCGTTATCCTGTAAGCCGTTGGCAGCGGTAAAATTGCGGAAATGGTTGTTTTGGGGGGTAAAGCAAGCAAGCCCAAAATTGGTGCTGAGCCAGATTCTGCCAAGCGAGTCGGCTAAAATGCCATAAATTACGTTATCGGGCAGCCCGTTTTTTTTGGTATAGTGTATGCAGTTGCCGGTGGTTTTATCCATTTTGTTGAGTCCGTTTCCATTGGTAGCCACCCACAGGAAGCGGTTTGGTTGGGCGGGGTCGTCTAAAACTGCCATAATAGCATTGCTGCTAAGCGAGTAGCGGTTGGAGGGGTCTGTTTTCCAGATTTTAAAAGTGGGTTGCTGCCCTGTGGGCGCTGTCATTTGCAAAAGCCCCTGTTGTGTAGCCAGCCAAAAATTGTCATCGGCGCTTTGGTAGAGTTGTTTAATACCCAAATTGCTGTCGCCCGTTTTGAGCACATGCCGGTAGGAGTAGGTAAGCAGTGAATCGGCATTAGGCAAAAGGCATGCAACAACCCCCATACTTCCGGCAAGCCAAATACGGTGTTGGCGGTCTTCTATGAGTGGGTCGGCAAAATAAGAATCGGGCAGGGTATGTATTTGCTCTGTGCCATTAGCAAAGCGGCAATGCAAAAGGTGTTCCTTGTTAAAATCTAATGCTTCATAAAAGCGAGTTACCATTGTTTTGTTTGATGTGGTAAGTACCGAAACCGCTTGATATTGCTTATTGAGTGCATTTATATATAATGGTTCAAGGGTATTTGGCATCTGAAAGCGGAAGGCTTTTACGCCTTTATGAATATAGAGGCTTTGGCTGTTGGGAGTGGGACGAATGTTGTTTACTGAATGTCCGGCAAGGTAGTGGGTAAAAAAATGAGGTTTGGGTACTATTTGCAACAGTCCGTAGCCTACTGTTCCCAGCCAGATATTGCCGTACTTATCGGGCAAAAGCATGTTAAATTCTGCCCATTTTTTTTCATCTTTAAACAGTGCTTCTGCCACAGGCGGCTTACCGCCGTTTACATCAGTTGGGGTAATACGGTACAAGTGCCTGCCGTTGTGCATTGCCAGCAGCCATAGTTTGCCCTCTTTATCGGCATAAAAGTGGCGGCTGCTTATATGGTACCGGTTGCAAAGTATGTTTAAATCGGGCAGGCTAAGTTGTTGTTGTACTTTGCCGTTTTTAAGCAATTGCAAAGATTGGTTAAACAGCCCCCAATAGCCTTGCCTGAAACTATCGTACACTAATTCGGTGCCCGCCGATTCCAGATTTTGGTTTTGCAAACCGGGCACAACTTGTTGCCACGTTTTTTGAGCAGGGTTAAACTTAAAACAGGTATTATTGGGGAGTTGAATGCCTGTTTGTTTAGGGTAGATATTGGTAATAAAAGGGTAAAAAAGGTTTTTGGAGGGTAAGCCGGAAATGCTATCAAAAACCAAATAGTTGATGTGCTGCCTGCTTTGGGGGTTTGCCGGAAAATCATCGGGCACAGTTATTGCTGCCACCATTGTTGCTCGTTCTAACCAGATATCGCCGTTTGCAGATTGATGAACAGGCGAAGCATATTCTTCTTTATTGTTTTGTATATTGTAATCATTACCAAGGTGATAGAAGCGCCCTGTTTTGGGGTCGTAACAGTCTAACCCTTCTTGGTAACCCACCCAAATGCGCCCTTTTGAATCTTGCAGTAAACCGGTTACCAAATTGCCCGATGGTGAGTAGGGGTCGTTTGGGTTATGGGTAAAAACCTTAAACCGGTTGCCGTCATACCTGTTTAAGCCGCTAAGAGTGCCCACCCAAATAAACCCGTCGGCATCTTGTATCATGGCAGTAACCATGCCCTGCGATAGCCCGTTGGCTATATCTAATTTGTAAATATCGTAATCTTGCGCCCACACCCAAATAATATGGAAGATGGTTGCAAAAAGAAGTAACGCATTTTTCATTTATGTTGTGCCTTATATTATATGCAAACAAACAAAGGTAATTTAGGTTTATGGTTTTTTGGGTGGTAAGTATGTTACCGTAAACGACCCATGTAACCCTACGGATATGGTAATTTAGGTTTATGGTTTTTTGGGTGGTAAGTATAAGTACTTGTTGTGAAGTTTATTTAAGTCTAAGTTTTTATATTTCCTACAAAGGCGCAAGGTTTTTGTCTGTTTAGTTTTTTTCAGTTGTATTGTTTACGGAAAAATACCAAACAACAACAGGTGGGTATAAAAAGCATTGCATACTACATATAATTGTTGGGTTGTAACTTTGGTATGGCGTAGGCAACTAAAAGGGTAGCGCTCAAAAAAACTACCGCATAAGGCAGATGATGTTGGCAATAGGGATAATTTCTTTAAATGATAGTTTCTCTGAAAAGCGTTGTCGGAGGGCAAAATTGAGCAGTACATTTCGGCTCAGTTTAAAATCGCCTCCAAAAGCAAAGGTAATGCTGTTTTTATCGGGTAATCGGGTAAAATTTTGTATAAAAGCTTCGGTAAAAAAATTATACCTTCCATTGCCATACCTAAGGTTAGCGCCCAGCAGGTAGGTATCGGTGGCATCAGATAAGGTGTATTGTGCCATGCCGCTTATAAGCCATTGGGTACCAATGCCTACCGCTCCGTTTATCCACATACCGGTGGCTTTGCCTATAAGATTGAGGCTGTCTAAGCCCACATCTCGGTCAAAGGTGTAAGAGCGGGCAAAAGCCACATCAATCATAGAAGTGTTCCAATGGCGCTGTATATAGTTTTTCTGAAGCTCTCTGATGAGTTCGCTGCGCTGGGTTTTAAACTGCATGAGTTCAAATCGGATGGAGTCAATAGCATTTTGTAGTTTATCTTTAGATTTTACCGAAATGGCATCGGTTTTGTACCTTAGTTTTTCCATTTGTTTTCGAAGCGCTTTCAGCTCTGCGGTCATTTTGTGTTCAACGGCTTCGTT
>DDVC01000149.1 GCA_002345145.1 Bacteroidetes bacterium UBA2322 | reverse complement strand
CCTCAACTAAAATCATAAAGAGCCGAAAAAAAACCCCGGAAATGTTACTGTCCAAACATTTTTGCGTGTAGTGGCTGCTTTAAAAGCTAAGTTTACCCTACAAATAGAGCTTCCTGACCACATAAACATCATCTTGGAACGGTAGCGTTATTTTATACTACACAACCAAAACTTTTGAGCATCGGTGTAATAACCTCACCCCCTTTCAATTCGTGCATTCGCGGCTTTTTGATTGCAGTTATCCTACACAAAAAAGCCGTCAAAAAAAAATTCTGAACCCCAAAGCATCTATTTTTACATACTCCAAACCCCCACCCACCCACCATGTTTGTTATTAAACGCAGCGGACGCAAAGAAGCCGTTTCTCTCGATAAAATTTTACGGCGCATTCAAAACCTTTGCATCGGGCTAAATCCCATAGTAGAACCGGTTATCGTATCGCAAAAAGTAGTGCAGGGGCTTAAAGACGGCATCACCACCACCGAGCTCGATAACCTTGCCGCACAAACATCGGCGGCTATGATAAGCTCCCACCCCGATTATGGTACGCTCGCTGCCCGCATTGCCGTTTCTAACCTGCATAAAAATACCCGCGAATCGTTTTCCCGAAACATAAAGGAAATGTACCGGTATGTGGACGCTAAAATTGGTAAGGCTGCTTTGGTTTCTAAACGCATTTATGATATTGTGCAGGCTAACAAAGAAAAATTAGACGCCGCCATAGATTACACCCGCGATTTTGATTTTGACTACTTCGGGTTCAGAACCTTGGAGCGCTCTTACCTGCTCAAAATGCACGGCAAAGTAGCCGAGCGTCCGCAGCAGTTGTTTATGCGCGTAGCCCTGGGCATACACCACGAAGACATAGATGCAGCCATAGAAACCTACCACCTTATGTCGGAGCGGTGGTTTATACATGCCACGCCCACCCTGTTTAATGCCGGCACACCCAAGCCGCAGCTATCCAGTTGTTTCCTGCTCACCATGCAAGACGACAGCATACAGGGCATTTACAACACCCTAAAACAATGCGCCGAAATTTCGCAATCTGCCGGCGGCATCGGGTTAAGTATTCACAACATTAGGGCAAAAGGCAGCTATATTAAAGGCACCAACGGCGAATCGAACGGCTTAGTGCCCATGCTGCAAGTGTTTAACACCACTGCCCGATATGTGGACCAAGGCGGCGGTAAACGCAAAGGCGCTTTTGCCATGTACCTTGAACCCTGGCACGCCGATATTTTTGAGTTTTTAGACCTCAAAAAAAATCATGGCAAAGAAGAAATGCGCGCCCGAGACCTGTTTTACGCCCTTTGGATATCCGATTTGTTTATGCGCCGCGTAATGAAAGATGAAATGTGGTCGTTATTTTGCCCCAACGAAGCGCCCGGTTTGTACGATTGCTACGGCGAAGAGTTTGAACGGCTCTACGAACAGTACGAGCGCGAGGGTAAAGCCCGAAAAACGGTAAAAGCACAGGAGCTTTGGTTTGCTATTTTAGACTCGCAAATAGAAACCGGCACACCCTACATGCTCTACAAAGATGCCGCCAACCGAAAAAGCAACCAAAAAAACTTAGGCACCATACGCAGCAGCAACCTCTGCACCGAAATTTTGGAATATACCTCCAAAGATGAGGTGGCAGTATGCAATTTAGCATCTATTAACCTTGCCAAATTGGTAGAAAACGGGCAGTTTAACCACCAAAAACTGCACGAAATTACCCAAACCGTTACCCGAAACCTGAACAAGGTAATTGACGTAAACTTTTACCCCGTGCCCGAAGCCAAACGCTCCAACATGCGACACCGACCCATAGGCATTGGCGTACAGGGGTTAGCCGATGCGTTTTTATTATTGCGTTACCCGTTTGAAAGTGAAGAAGCCCGAAAACTAAACCGCGATATTTTTGAAACCATTTACCACGCCGCCCTCACCGCCTCTTGCCAATTAGCACAACAACACGGGCACTACGAAACCTTTAAAGGCTCGCCTGCCAGTGGCGGCGTTCTTCAATACGATATGTGGGGCACAGAACCCTCCGACCGCTGGGACTGGTACACCCTTAAAGCAAACATCATGAAACACGGCTTGCGAAACAGCCTCCTCATAGCCCCCATGCCTACCGCCTCTACCTCGCAAATACTGGGCAATAACGAGTGTTTTGAACCCTATATGTCAAACATTTACACCCGCCGCGTACTCAGTGGCGAGTTTATCCTGCTCAACAAGCACCTACTCAAAGACCTGATGGAATTGGGCTTGTGGAACGATGACCTCAAAAATGCCCTCATTGCCAACAACGGCTCAGTACAAAACATAGAGGGTATTCCCGATGAAATAAAAGCGCTGTATAAAACCACTTGGGAAATTAAGCAAAAAACGCTCATAGACTATGCCGCCGATAGGGGTCCGTTTATCTGCCAAAGCCAAAGCCTGAACGTGTTTATGGAAGACGCCAACTATAAAAAGCTTTCCAGCCTGCACTTTTACGCATGGCAACGCGGCTTAAAAACCGGCATGTACTACCTGCGCACCCGCCCCGCCGCCGACCCCATTAAGTTTACCGTGGACATGAGCAAACTGCGCCGCACCACGCCCCATGAAGTAGCCCAAACTACACCGCCCAATTATACCGAAGAGGAAGCCCTTGCCCTTGCCGGTAAAGTGTGCAGCATAGACGACCCCAACTGCGAAAGTTGCAGCGCATAGGCGTTGTGTGGCTTCAAGTTGAGGTAAAATCGGGATATTTACGCCGCATTACAACAGTTTCGGGAAAGGCATTAACCAAGTGCTGCCTCGGTTTGATGGGAAAATTGAGCTATTCACCCCAGTTTTAACCAAAAAAAGCACACAGATAAAGCGGAATAAACAGATAAGCGCGGGCAAAAGTGAATCATTTACCCAATTGAGCCTTTATTTTTTAAAAATCGGCGTTAATCAGCTCCA
>DDVC01000250.1:2906-14079 GCA_002345145.1 Bacteroidetes bacterium UBA2322 | reverse complement strand
TTATCCGTGTGCTAAATTTTGCCGGTTTTGCGCTCCTACCTTTGTGTACCGGTTTACGTCAAACTCGGATCACACCCCATCGGGGTTATCATTTGTACTGTCTATTGGGCAGTATAAGTACTGTTCATATTGGAAGAATATAATTACCAAAAGTGGAAAAACAGGGTGCGGAATGAGAGCGAAACAAACCAAGCGCACCGTTTTTGCCCGATGTTTTTGCTTTACCCGCCTATAACCTTAGGTACGCCAAACATGGTGTTTACCATAGACAGCAAAATGGAAAACAAAATAGCTGTTATGATGCCGCTAACATGAAAATGGTTTCCCAGCACATAACTTGCAAGCATAACCATGAGTCCGTTTAGTACCAATAAAAACAAACCAAAGGTAAGTATGGTAAGCGGCATGGTAAGGGTAGCTAATATGGGTTTTACTATGTGGTTAATAGCGCCCAGCACAAAACCCACCAGCACTGCCGAAACAAACCCGCTAACGGCAATACCCGGTAAAAGCATAGCCAGCAGGTAAACTACCAATCCGTTTACCAAAAGGGCAACAATGAAATTTTTCATGCAGGATAAGGAGTAATTAAAGTGAGCATGTTGCAAAATGCAAGCATCTTATACTTAACCACTGCCTTTGGTTTAAAGTTCCCAAAACCGGTAAAACTTCTTAGTCAATAACGCTCAGCTTAATGGTATTGGTGGGTCCTTTTTCGCTAAAGGGCATACTGCCGGTGTTCACAACTACATCGTTTTTTTGAACAAGCCCTTTAAGTAGCAGTATATTTTGCACTTCGCGCACAGCATCAACGGTATCGGTATTGGCAGAGCGGTTGTAAAGAAAAGCCCGTGTACCCCACACTAAACTAACGGCATTAAGCAGTTCTTCTGATTCGGTAAAAACGAAGATATTACTTTTTGGGCGAAAACTGGCAAGGGTAAACGCCGTATAACCCGACCGGGTGAGGGCAATAATGCTGCTGGCATTTACAAACCTTGCAAGCCGGGTGGCGGTAAAACAAACGGTATCGTAAAGAAAATTGGGTCGCCCTTCTTTTTCTAAGGCTTTTTGGTCTTCGGGCTGGTATATTACCTCTTCCTTTTCAATTGTTTTGATAATGCGCATCAGCATTTCAATTACCTTAAGCGGATAGTTGCCTGTAGAGGTTTCGGCGCTGAGCATAAGGGCATCTGCACCGTCATACATAGCATTGGCAACATCGGTAATTTCGGCGCGGGTGGGGGTGGGGTTGTCTTTCATGCTTTCCATCATTTGGGTAGCAATGATACAAGGACGAGCTACTTTGCGGCACTTGCGCACAATGTTTTTTTGGATAATAGGCAACTCTTCTAAGGGTAGTTCAACTGCCAAATCGCCGCGTGCCACCATTATGGCATCGGCTGCCTTAATAATTTCGTCAATGTTTTGGTAGGCTTCGGGGCGTTCTATTTTGGCTATTACTTTTGCCGGGTGCGAGTTAAAGGAGATAAGTCCTTTTAATTGAATGAGTTCATCGGCGTTTCTTACAAAAGAGAGCGCTATCCAGTTTATCTGTTTTTGCTCAAAAATAAATTTAAGGTCGCGCATATCTTTTGGGGTAAGGGCGGGTGCGCTCACTTTGGTATCGGGCAGGTTTACCCCTTTATTGGCAGTTAGCTCGCCGCCGTAAATAACCCTTGCAGTAAGGGTATTATTGGCAGTATTTATATGGGTTACTTTTAGCTCCACAATACCGTCGTTTATGAGAATACGGTCGCCCACATGAGCATCTACAACCAAGTCGTCATAAGAAACGTACAGTAATTTATTGGTGCTAACTTGCTCTTGTGGAGTAACGGTAACAATTTCGTTGGCAATTAGCTCTATTTTGTTGTTTTCTACTTTTCCGATGCGGATTTTAGGACCCTGCAAATCGGCTAAAATGCCCACATTGGTTTCAAGTTCTTGGTTTATTTCGGTTATGTATTGAATGATGGTTTGGTATTGCTCATGGTTGCTGTGGGAAAAATTGAGCCTAAACACATCAACGCCGGCTTTTATCATGTTGGCGAGCATTTCTTTTGTATCGCACGAGGGACCAACGGTGGCTACGATTTTGGTTTTGGTAAAAGGGATCATGTTTTTATGGGGTTGGAATTAAGCATTTGTATCGGGTAAAGGATAGCAGCATGCAGTTAAGAAAAAGAAAATCGGGGGCAAAGGTAGGCAATTATTAACCAACAAATAAACATTGCCGGGTGCGGTTAGTTTTAGCGTAATCAAAAGCATAACAAAAAAATAACGGTGAATGGCAGCAGAAGCTCTTCCCGATGATGTTACCGGTGTTTATTTGGCAAGTATAATTTCTTTTAGTTTGGCTTCTATGCGGTTTTGGGCTACTTGTTTTTTTAACACGGTGGGTGGTGCTGAGCGTTGGCTGCAATCGTTTAATTTGCAACGTTCGCAGGTGGTATTTACCAATACAACCGGCACGTTCATATCGTTCCAAAACTGCACTTTGTTCATAAAATCTTTGGTAATAAGGAAGCCTATGGTAACGCTGCTGTTGGTATGAGGGGTAGGGTAGGCGGTTCGGGCAATGGAGATGCAAAAATATTCTTTGCCCGAGTTAAGGTAAAGGGCACGTTGTGCTTTTACTATGGCATCGGGCTGTAGCTTATCGGTTTGTTGTTGTTGGTCGAGCTCGGATAAAATGGCTATACCCACCCAGCGGCGGCAGTAGTGTTCTTTAATTTCGTTGCTGTGCAGGTTGTGCAGGTTGGGTAGGTGCAGCTCTTTGGTAATATCAAAAACGTTGCTGCCTTTTTGGTGCGATATTCGGGCAAAAAACAGTTCATTCAGCCCAAAAAACTTGGGTGCAATACTGCTTAACCGGTGAAAAAAAGTATCAGACGAAACGTTGTATGCCCGCATCATATTTAGCAGGGTTTCACCGTCAAAGGTTTCGGAGGCAAAAAAACAGGTAAACTGCTCGGTAAAATTGAGCCGGTTCATAAACAAAGCGCCGGCAAAGTAGGAGGCTTTAAAGTTGTTGAGCGCCTGCTCAAAAGATTCTACCCGCACCCATGAGTGGGTATGATTGCGTCCGTTTAGGGCTAAGTATTGGTAGCCCAGTTCTTTTGCCAGTTGAAAGGCTTTTTGGGTTACGTTTAGGTTGTTGTTGAGTAGCATTTTATGCGCCGGTTTTTGGTGCATGTAAACAGAGCGTATGCTTTGCAGTTCGGGGTAATTGCCCAGGGTGGTTTCGTCTATTTGGTAATTATATTGCCCTATAAGCAGTTCCTGCAATCTTTCAATAGCTATTGGGTATGTGCCGGCAAGCCCAAACTCAGTAGCAAAATGCTCGGCGGCAGTTTCTATGTCTTCAAAATAATTATCGTGCAACTCCTGATATGAGCGCAGGGTTGCCAGCAAAAACTGCTCTACGCGCATTTCATAATTTTTGGCAATGCTGATGAGGGTGCTTATAAATGCGCTAACCTTAACCGGAGCATTTGAAATAATTTCTACCAAATCTTCTACGCTTATGCCAAAAACGTCTAATGGCAGCTCGCTCAGCAGTTCAGAATTGAGCAGGTCATTTATAGGTGTTAAGTTTTTGGTCAGTTTAAGTGATACCAACTCATCATAAGGCTCGTTGAGCGACTTGGCAAGGGCTACGATTTTTTCGGTTTTGGGGTATTTTTTTCCTTTTTCTATCTCATTTAGGTACGAAATAGAGATACCGCAGTTTTCGGCAAGCTCTTTTAATGACAGGTTTTTTGCCTGTCGCAACTGTTTTAGCTTGAGTCCAAAAATTAACCTAACCTTGTGTTCACTTATCATAATGGGTAGCCGGCTAACCGGTTTTGTGTTTTTGATGAGGGTGCATACCTGTTTTAGGCTGCATTATTATTGCAAAGTAACAACTATAATGCGGATAAAACTGCCCAAAACAAAAAAAAAGAAAAAAAATTTGCCGTTTAGCGAAATTTCGCTTGTTTATTTCAAATGGCTGCCGTATCTTTGCATCGGATTTATTTCCAGCGAATTTTCGCTAAATAACTCTGGACATTGTTTTAAGTTATGAAAACTAAAAACAAGTTCCTTTATGTGCAGTAATGCCTTAGAGTTAAGGGAGTAAATGTTTGCATTTTGGTTGGAGTTCAAACAAAGCCTGCTCATACTGTTAAGTTGAGCGGGCTTTATTTTTTTGCCACTCCTTATATTGTAAATATAAAATTGTGCAATCGGTCTATGAATTAGGGAATTTTTTGGACGTTTTGGAGCTTATACAAATAGCTGATATTTTTCCACTTTCCAAAATCCTTAATACTATGAATCAAACCGTTAATCAAACCCTGCACGCACTCCGCTATGGCACACCTCAAGTGTTAAAAAACCTTGCCTTTGTGCCACTTTTTTTACCCGATTCGCTTGAAAGAGGCAGCTATATTACGTTAAAAGAAGGCATTGCCAAACAATTGGTAAAAGTTACCGAAATAAGCGAAAGCGGCTCAGTGCCTACATTAATGGTACTAAACGAAGCAGAAATGCCCTTGTTGCTAATGGATGGCGAAGAGCTGATAGGCGCTAAGCAAAACCGCATTGTAAATACCAGTTTGTTGTTGCCTGCCAAAAGTAAAACGCCCATTCCGGTTAGTTGTACCGAAAGAGGAAGGTGGAGTTACAAATCTGCTTTTTTTGACGATTCAGATGTTATTATGAGTTCTAAAGCCCGACATGCTAAGAGCGAGCGCTTAGTGCGTAATTTGGTACACAGTGGCAATTATAATGCCGAGCAGAGGGAAGTATGGAATGACATAGAAGAATATCACTTTGTATTGAATACTAACTCTGATAGCCGTGCGCTCCGTGATGCCTTTGAAGCCTACCAATACAACATTGACCATTTTACCAAGTATTTTCAACTGTACCCCGAACAAGTGGGCGTAGCTGCATTTTTGAACGGGCATTTTGTTGGCATTGACTTTGTATCACTTGCCTCGGCTTATGAAACACTGCATGGTAAATTGGTAAAAAGTTATGCCATTGAAGCCATTATAGATGAAAAAAGAGGATGGGCAAATAATGACTTTGCCTATAATGCCGACCAGGCTGCCGAGTTGCTGCATAAATTTACCACACTATTTGTAGAAGCTGCCGAAGAAAAACAGTTCACCCCCGTTGGGCAAGGTACCGATTATCGCTATTTTACCCCTATAGCGCAGGCATCGGCTTTAGAAAATGAGGGTGTGGTAGTGCATTTTTCTTCATACATCAGAAAGCAGCAAGACCAACGGAGTGAGCGTACACAAAGATTTTCTTTCTGAATTTCTGGTAGTAGTATATAAACTGTTTGGTTGGAAGCAGTTTCAAGTTTCCCGATGCCGTTATGTTTAAGCGGTATCGGGAAACGATTTTTTAGGCCTAATAATTTATGTGTTTAAGGCAAGGAGTTACCTAACCTCTTCTATGTTAGTCAAATCTGCCACAGTAAGACGGCGGGTAAATGCTTTAGGGTATCCGCTTGCTTTTGCAACAGTGGCAATTACCTGGGCATCGGCTTCAGAGGCATAAGGTCCTACCAAAATTTTGGTAATATCTCTATCGGCGGCATATTCATAATATACAGTGCCCCATTTGCGCATGTCTTTTATGTTTTTACCTTCGGTAGAGCGCATGGCGGCTAATTGAACCACATAGCTGCTGGTGCTTAGCCGGTTGGCAAGTGTAGGTTTTTTAGGCGTAGAGGTAGCAGAGGCCGGTTTTCCGCCGGTAGCCGGTATAATAAAAGCATCGGTAAAGCCGCGTTGTTTGGCTATGGCAAGTATTTGTTCTGCTCTTATGCGTCCGTAAAAAGCGCCCAGCAAAATGCGCCGGTAATTATTGGGGGCAGGCTCAGTGCTTACCACGCCCAAATCGGCAAGAGCTTGGTAATTTTTGGGGTTATAGGCATTTTCTTTTACCAAACCCAATTGGATAAAAAAAGGCGAGTTATCGGCTGGGGCATTAGTAGAGGTAGCAGCAGGCTGCGTGCCGGAGGCACCACTGCGTGCGCCCGCAGGTGACGAGGTGTTTGCAGGCGGTGTGGTAGCGGGTTGGTTGGTTGTACTGCCGCTTGTTCGGGAACCACCGGGTTTAGAAGAAGCCGGTGGTGTAGTTGGATTGGCAGGGGTGGTTTGTTGCTTATTTCGGATTACATTTTGTACTTTTTCATTTGTTTCCTTTACGGTTTCGGTTGCCTTTTCAGCTTCGCGGGTTCGTTGATCTATGTTATCCTTAGTCTTTATGTTAGTATTTTGATTTTGAAATGCCATGAAAACAACGTATATAACCAGCCCCAAAACAAGAGCGCTTACAAAGGTTTCAAATATACTTTTCATGTTCGTAAGTTTTGGGTGCGGTATTAAGGGGCAAAATCGGGCAGCAGGTGTTAGGCTTTGTTTTTCTTTTTTGTGTTATGTGCCTTATTGTGGAATTATTGAAGAACAACGTAAGTGGTGGGAGGTTTATGGCAAAAAAAGGCTAAATTTGTAACCGAAAGGCTAAGAAAAGAAAGGGCATAAAGGCTGATAAGTAGTAGCTGACCGATATTGTTGGTAATAAAAAGCCCCCATTCTCAAATTAGTGAAAACCAAATAATTTATTAAACATAGTAGCTATACTACAGTAATAGTTTA
The DNA here is from genome assembly GCA_002345145.1 of Bacteroidetes bacterium UBA2322. Taxonomy (GTDB): domain Bacteria; phylum Bacteroidota; class Bacteroidia; order Chitinophagales; family UBA2359; genus UBA2359. The sequence continues at coordinate 7,414 of DDVC01000250.1, read as the reverse complement.
GGATTTAACCTTCTTAGCAGTAGCGCAAAATTAACTTAAAAACACTAAACATTATGGACAAAACCGCCAATTCATCAAAAAAATCTGCTTATACAGACGCTTACCTAAAACCGATGAACCATCACCGTTCCATCAAAGGCATAAGCAACGTAACTGCCATTGATTTTGGATACCATAAACTGCTCCCGCTCATGTGGAGATAACACATTTTAAGCGCCAACTTACCCAGTTTTATGCAAATTAACAACCAACACTACCGTACCATTTGGCTGCACCCCACCCGCCCCAATGCGGTACAAATTATTGACCAGCGCTACCTGCCGCATGAACTAAATATAAAAACCCTTACTACCTGGCAAGAAGGAGCACAGGCAATACAGGAAATGTGGGTGCGCGGCGCGCCGCTCATAGGCGCTATGGCGGCTTACAGTATGTACTTGGCAGCCTTGCATCTGCCGGCGCTACCAAATTATGAGCCTATAACCTACCTAAATGAAGTGGCAACCAAACTGCTGCAAACGCGCCCTACTGCGGTAAACCTGCAATGGGCTTTGCAACGCCAGTTAGCTGCAATTGCCCACCGGCAACACCCCAATACTGCCGGTATCATTGCCGCTACCCTCCAAACTGCCCAAAACATTGCCGATGAAGATGTAGAAACCTGCCGGCTCATAGGCGTGCACGGCTTACCACTTTTACAACGCATTGCCCAAACAAAACCTGCCGGCGAGCCGGTGCATGTACTTACCCACTGCAACGCCGGCTGGTTGGCTTGTGTGGATTGGGGTACTGCTACCTCGCCTATTTATCAGGCTGCGGCAATGGGTATTCCTATACATGTATGGGTGAGCGAAACCCGACCCCGAAACCAAGGCGCTAACCTTACCGCATGGGAGCTGGAGCATAACCATATTGATCACACCATAATAACCGACAACGCCTGCGGACACCTATTGCAACACAAAATGGTGGATATTTGCCTTGTAGGCACCGACCGCACTACCCGCACCGGCGATGTGGCTAATAAAATAGGCACTTACCTGAAGGCGCTGGCTGCAAAAGATAACGATGTGCCTTTTTATGTGGCTTTACCCTCTTCTACCATTGACCGCCAACTTACTAACGGATTAGCGCAAATACCCATTGAGCAGCGCCACCCCGATGAGGTAAAAATGGTAACCGGCTGGAGCAACAATGCCTTTGCGCAGGTGCTTATTTCTCCGCCAAACAGTAAGGCTGCCAATTTTGCTTTTGATGTTACGCCTGCCCGACTCATTACCGGGCTCATTACCGAAAGGGGCGTTTGTGCTGCATCGGAAAACGGATTGTTAAATCTTTTTCCCGATTTGTAACCCTATTGCTCTTCTTGAAAAGCAAAGCAAGTGTTTGCACAGCGCCAATTAAACAACAATTAGATTTTAAATAAAATAGTAAGCTCAGCAAGTTAGAGTTGCTTATGGGCAATCCAGATGTCTTCGCGCGAGAGGGCGTAGCGTTGTATGGTTTCATTGGGCAGTAAGAATAGAAACTTGTTCAGCTCTACGGTGAAGCCGGCTTTTTCTAATCGGTCTTTTTTATCGGCTCCGTAGGTGCGCACGTGGTCATCTTGCCCAAAGAGGCGTTCACGCTCGCGGGGGTCGGTTATGGTTAGGTCTTCTATGGTGAGGGGTTGTGCGCTCATGGGGGTTTGCAAAATAGCCCAGCCGCCGGGTTTTAGTACGCGGTAGAGTTCAGACATGGCTTTATGGTCATCGGGTACATGTTCCAGCACGTGGTTGCAAATTATAACATCAAAGGAGTTATCGGGCAGGGTAATGTTGGTAATATCCATTTGTACCATTGCGGTAGGCATATCTAAATCGGCGCTCAGGTAGTCTATATTGGGTTTGCTCTTAAACAGTTCCTGCAACTGGTGTTCCGGGGCAAAATGTAGGAGTTTAATGTTGCGTTGCAATACATCGGTACATTGGTGCAAAAAAAGCCAAAGCCCCCTGTGCCGCTCTAATGATAAGCACCACCGGCACAGCACATTGGGGCGTTTTACATATCCATAGGAGGCAAAACTGCTGAATTGATGATTGCAGCAGGGGCAGGTTACTTGGTTACCCATGTACAAAACAGAACTTGCCCTTAGGGCATACATACCCATTACCCTTAGGTATTTTTTGGGCACTACTTTTTCTGCAAGTTGCTTAAGTTGGTAGGTGGTCAAGGCGGGTAAATGATAGGGTGGGGGCTTGTTACCGGTTAAGGTACCCGTTTTATGCAGATGATTAATTTTGTATTTGTGGTTTTATCATAATGGTAGAATCACCCACGGCCGGGGCTGCCTCCGATTTGGGTACTGGGGGCAAAAACTGTTCGGCTTTTCGGTTAAAAACATTGCCCAGCATACCCTCTACGGCATAAATTTTATCGTCTTTATTTAGGCGCACAAAGGTAAGCAGGGTGGGGCGCTGCTGTGCCTGAAATGGGTTTGCCTCTTCACCATCTGTGGGTGGCGGCGTATTAGGTTGTGCAATTTTAAGTTTACCAATATATAAATCGGCAGCGGTTTTTTTACCGTACTTTACTACCACTCGGCGGTTGGTATTAGCTACCTCAAAAGTAGAAAAAGCGTTTTCGCCCTTAGCCGCTAAACTTTTTATGCTTAGGGTGGCAAGCATGTTGAGCATAGACTTTACTTGGGTATAATCGGCAGCTTGTTTTTGCAGGCTATCGGAACTGATGAGCCATTGGTTGCCTTCGCGGGTAAAGCTAATGGCTTTAGTTTCGGGCTCATTGGGCGGGTAAACAATGATGTCGGTAACTTTGGTAGTATCTATGGATATGAGGTCTTTGTTAAAAGTGCCTTTGTTTTTGTTGCCAAAAGTAGTGTAAGCTACTACTGCGGTTAAAATAAATACCACCAATATGAGTATGCCTTCTTTACTTTTCATAAGCCATTGCTGTTTTAAGTAAACAGGTTAAAAATTGCGGTTAGTGTCAAAATTTTCGAGGTAATAAGCTACCCTATTAAGGAAAGTGCTGCCTAATGCGCCGTCAATGATGCGGTGGTCGTAGCTAAGCGACATAATCATGAGGTGCCTTATGGCAATAATATCGCCGTATTCGGTTTCTAAAACGGCGGGTTTTTTGCGGATAATGCCGGTAGCCAGCACTGCTACTTGGGGTTGGTTTATAATAGGCGTACCCATAAGGCTGCCAAAGGTGCCCACATTGGTAAAGGTAAAGGTGCCGCCCTGAATTTCATCGGGTTTAAGTTTACCGGCTTTACCTCTGTTGGCAAGGTCGTTTACGGTTTTGGTTAGCCCGATGAGGCTTTTTTGGTCGGCATTTTTAATTACCGGCACTATAAGGTTACCTTCGGGGGTGGCAGTAGCCATGCCTATGTTGATGTCTTTTCTGATGATAATTTTGTAGCCGTCAACCGATGAGTTGAGCATCGGGTAATCTTTAATGGCTTTAACGGCGGCTTCTATGAGGAGCGGGGTAAAGGAAATTTTGTCGCCTTCGCGTTTTTGAAACTGGTCTTTTACCTTATCGCGCCATTTTACCATATTGGTTACATCAACCTCAACAAAAGAGGTTACATGCGGCGAAACCGATTTAGACATCACCATATGGTCGGCAATAAGGCGGCGCATACGGTCCATTTCTACTATTTCCACATTGCTGCCGTATTCCACTTTGGGCGGGGTAATGGTAGTAACAGTGGGGGCAGGGGCAGTTTGTTTTTCGGGTTCGGGAGCCGGCGGGGGCGGCGGAGCTATGGTGGTAATGGGTTGTGCTTTTCGGGTTTCTACGTATTGGAGTATGTCTTTTTTGGTAACGCGGTTATTAGCGCCTGTGCCCGTCAGTTGTGCCAGTTCGTCCATACTGATGCCTTCTTGTCGGGCTATGTTTAGCACCAAGGGCGAGTAAAATCGGTCATCGGCGGCAGCGCCTGTGGCGGCGGTATTTACGGTAGCCGTTTGTGCGGTTTGCGGCGCTATTATGGCAGGTGTTTCGGTTGTGTTTTTTTCTGTTACAGGGGCTGCGGGCGTTTGCTGGGTAGCGCCTGCTTCGGTTTCTATGAGGGCTATGGCTTTACCTACCGGTACCACTGCTCCTTCGTCAAACAGTTTTTTTACCAATACGCCTGCTACCGGCGAGGGCACTTCGCTATCTACTTTATCAGTAGCAATTTCTAATACGGCTTCTTCTTCGCCTATCGGGTCGCCGTCTTGTTTCAGCCACTTCAAAATAGTGGCCTCCATAATACTTTCGCCCATTTTGGGCATAATCAGTTCTACCTGCGCCATAATTTTTAAGGAGTTACTTTTGAGAGGGTAAAGTTAAGCCATTTTTGCCGATTGTAGTGTATTTTTGCTTTGGAAAGCGTAAAAGCGCTGTTTATACTTATGCCGACAGAAAAAGTTGTGAGTTGCGGATTACCACTACTATCCTGATTTTTTTTCACGCAAAGATGCAAATGGGTTATTATTGCTTAGTACTCACTACCCACA
>DDVC01000250.1:0-2684 GCA_002345145.1 Bacteroidetes bacterium UBA2322 | reverse complement strand
GTGGCTGATTTGCACGGATTTTTGGAATAATTGCTATTTACCTGCCCGATTTTGTTTCACGCAAAGACGCAAATTAGTTGTTATTTCTTTGTACCCACTACTACCAATTCACCCCTTTTTTTGGCGTTTTTTGGCTTGTTTTTTGCAGTACCAATAAATTCACCTAACTTTATAGCCCCAAACCCACACCTGTTATGAAAACTAATAACAACACACTCACCAACTACTTGATAGCCCTTGTACTATGTTTATTGGGCTTAACTATGGGCGCTCCTGTTGCTTTTGCCCAAACCGAAGACCCTTGCGAAATAGGGGGCTACATTTTATCTGCCACCGCTACCGATGCCACCTGCTATGGCGCTAATAACGGCACTGCTACCGTAGCCAGCACCGGCTGTAATTGTGTATTTAGCGGCTGCCTCTTTTTATGGCAAGACGGACAACAAACGCATACGGCAGTTAATCTTACGGCTGGCGTGTATGGCGTAACCATTACCCACCCCAACGGCTGTATTATGGATACCACCGTAGTAGTGGGTGAACCCTCGGTTTTTGTAAGCGGCATTAGCGCCCAAGCGCCACATTGCTTAAATGGTTCTGATGGCGGAGCAGAAGTAATACCTACTGCCGTAGCCGGACCGCTTACTTACTTATGGTCAAACGGAGCTACTACTGCCGAGCTGGCTAATGTGCCGGCAGGTACTTATGGCGTTACTGTTACCAATTTTATAGGTTGCGAGTATGTTTCGGAAGTAACTATTGAAGAGCCGGCTGCTCCCGTTTTAACCACTAATGTACAAAAAAGCTGCCTTAATACCAATAACGGAAGCGCTACTGTAACCGTAAGTGGAGGCGTTGCACCATTTACCTACCGATGGAACGACCCTGCCGAGTGCCCTAATGCCGATGCACATAACTTAGCCCCCGGCGCTTACACCGTAATTGTTACCGATGCTAATGGGTGCGAGTACGCCGCCACGGCTACAGTAGAGGCTTATGACCCCATAAACTATTCGCTCACTGTGCAGCCATCCTGCACGGGAGCAAACACAGGGTCGGTATCGGTACTTATTAATGGCGCGGCACAGTTTCCGCTCATCTATTACTGGAACGGCGAACCCGTAACGGGCAGCCCCGGCAGTTTAGTGTTAAATGATTTAGCGCCCGGCTCTTATGAATTGGTTATTGCAGATGGTGTAGGTTGCAACCAAACCCAAACCCTTACCATACCCTCAGCAGCCATACCTGCCACGGTTACGGCTTCGGCTGCCAGTGTTTGCTCTGGTACAACCGTACAACTGACTGCCGCAGGCGGAACTGCTTATGCGTGGGCTCCCGATGAAGGTCTTTCTAACCTCAACATAGCTAATCCTACTGCCACACCTACCCAAACCACCACCTATGTAGTACAGGTTACTACCGATGCCGGTTGCCAATCATCGGGTTCGGTTACGGTAACGGTGCAGCCCGCTCCTATCCCCTCTATAAACGCTTGGAATACCACCTTGTGCGCCGGTCAAAGCACCCAAATGGTAACCATGGTGCCCGGTGGCGCCACCTCGTTTTCATGGTCTCCGGCAGCCTCGCTCAACAACCCGGCTTCTAATGCACCCATTGCTACACCCGCCCAAACCACTACCTATACCGTAGTAGTTACTAATGCGGCAGGCTGTACCGGCTCGGCACAAGTTACCCTTACCGTAGAAGATTGTACCGGCATACAGCAAGACCTGGCACAAGGCAATCTGCAAATTTACCCCAATCCGGGTAAGGGGTTTTTCTCCTTGCAAGTACCTCAAACCCCCACTACTCAAATGGAACTTAGTGTTTTTTCCATAGACGGTAAATTAGCTCATCATCAGGTAATTAACACACCTGCCGGCAATATGCCGGTGTTGCTCAATTTGTCTGATGTTTCGCCCGGCTTATATTTTGTAACCTTGCAAAACGGCAATATCCGCTACACAGAAAAACTTATTATCCGATAGCTTACGGTACAACACTTCTAAGCCTTTTTAAAACCGCTTTACCACCTGTTTGTGGGTTGGGTAAAGCGGTTTTTGCTTACTTTTGTGCTACACAAAGCAAAACAAATGATAACCCTACACAACAAACAGTTTAAACTCTTTATCTCCCAACAGCAAATAAAGGAATACGTAAAGCAGGTGGCTGCACAAATAAGCCGCGATTTTAAAGGGCAAACACCCCTTTTACTACCACTTTTGAACGGCGCTTTTATTTTTGCCGCCGATTTAATGCGCCAAATTACCATAGATAGCCAAATAGCATTTGCCCGGGCAAGCTCCTACCAAGGTACTGCCTCTACCGGTAAGGTGCATTTTGACCTCTTGTTTAATCCCGATTTGCTGCGCCGACACCCGGTTATTTTAGTAGAAGACATTATTGACACAGGGCATACCATAGCCCGAATTTTGCCTCACTTACAACAGTACAACCCGCCTGCCATAAAAATTGCCTGCCTGCTGCACAAACCCGATGCTTTCCAATATCCCGATATGAAAATTGACTATATTGGTGTAAACATCGAAAACAAATTTGTGGTGGGTTACGGCTTAGATTACGATGAAATGGGCAGAAACTATCCCGATATTTACCAACTTGCAGAGTAGCAGTACGCCACAGAGGGGTGCAGCCCCGGTTTGATGTATAAATTGAGCTATTCA
>DDVC01000174.1:25465-25706 GCA_002345145.1 Bacteroidetes bacterium UBA2322 | reverse complement strand
TTTGGAAGTAATGGCTTCTCATAGGGTTAATAGAAAGTGAGGTTGGCATTATTATTTGGCATAGAGGGCTTACGTTATGGAAACATTTACCCTCCTCAACCCAGCAATCCCCCCCGCCACCTTAGAAAGTGGGGTAGTCTGTAACCATTATTTTACAAGGTTTTTGGAAATTTAGCGTATTTATTTTCTATTTACAGTATTGGTATTTGATTTTCAAATTTATCAAAACCTAACTCCAACC
>DDVC01000174.1:20733-25269 GCA_002345145.1 Bacteroidetes bacterium UBA2322 | reverse complement strand
ATTTATCAAAACCTAACTCCAACCTAATACTAACTAACAGCCTACAACTATTACAAAATTGACTATTTCTGCCCTGTTAGGGTAGTTACGCGGTTTACTAAATGCCCAAGTAAGAATAGCTTAAAAATGTACGGCGCTAATTGTTTCCGCTGCCCAATATAATATGCACAAAGCCTGATAGGGTTTGGTTTAAAATTTCACCGCCGCCTGCGGTAAGCTCATATACCTCGCAGGTGTAGTAGTAAACCCCCTCGGCAAGCTGTTTACCGGTTTTTTGGTCGGTACCGTTCCACTCTATATTGGGGTTTTTGGTTTCAAATACTAATTGCCCCCAGCGGTTGTATGCTTTAAAGTTGATGCTGTTTACAAATCGGGATTTTCGGGGCACAAACAACTCGTTGTCGCCATCGCCATTGGGCGTAAAAACATTGGGCAGCTCAAACTCTAAACAATTGTTTACACAAACTACATTGCTAAATACGCTTTGGTTGCTGAAAGAGTCAATAGCAGCTACGGCATAACAGCCGGCTAAGGAGTTTTGGAGAATGTGTTCGTAAATGGTTTGTGTAGCGCCGTTTATGGTGGCTATGCGTTCAAAATCGGGACTAAACGGTGGCGAAAAATACACGTTGTATGCCACCACGTCATCGGCACAAATGTTATTGTTGGGATTAGTCCATTGCAATAAATTAGAGAGCACATCGGGCAAATCGGTTTGTGCCGATTGGCAGTAGTTGGTTACCGATAGTATTGGCGGGCAGGGCGGTATGGTATCAATGGGTGTGGCGCATTTAATTTGCGAGAGGTTTATGAGGGGTTCGGGCATAAGCGGGTTGGCATAAGTGCCGGTAGCTTCTATGTAGTAGCAGTACTGTTTTCCGTTTTGAAGCTGGGTATCGGTAAACTGTGTGCCGGTTGTGGCGTCTATAGGGTCAAAATTTCCGGTATCGTTTTGCCTGAATATGCGGTAGGAGGTATTGAGCCAAGGCACGTTAAAATTCCAGTTTAGCGTTAGCTGGTTATCAGCGGGCGAGGCACTGAGGTACACCGATGAGGCAAGCGCCGACTCATCTATGGGTTCGTTGTTGGCATAAAATACTACTTTGTAAGTATAGGGGTTGGTGGTGGTATTCAGTTCGGGCGCTATATTGGTGTAGGTAGTGTCGTTGGCTTGTGCAAACGAGTTGTATGACCATGCTTGTACTAAGGTAAAATTAGAGCCGCTAAAACCCTGTGTGCGGTAAAGCTCATAGCGGTAGGGAGGGGTATTGATGAGCGTGTCTAAAACTGAGGCATCGGGTTTAGTCCATGCTATATAAATTTGACCATTAGCATTTTGGGTAATATCAATACTCACATTGGTAATAATGGGTGCAATTTTAGGCAATTGGGCACAAACATTAAGCGAGGGTCTGCCCGAAACCACATTGAGCGGGTTGGGTGGGTTAGCGTTGGTAAAAGCATCGGCAAACTCGGCAACAATGCGGTAGCTGTATTGCACACCTCTTACTGCGGTGTTGTCGGTGTAGGTGTTTTGGGTAATACCTTCGGCAATTTTAACATACGGCGTGCCAAGTAATCCACGGGTACATCGGTCAAAAACAAGGTCATCGCAGCCTATGCTCCTCCACACCGAAAAGCCTCTGAATTTAGGAGAGGTTTGGCATTGGTAAAAATCCCAGTTAAGCGTAATGCTGTTATTTTGGACTTGTGCGGTTAGGTTTTGTGGCGCCGGGGCTACAACCCTTATGAGTACGGTTTCCAAATCGGCAAGTGGTAGTGGCACGCCGGCGGAGGTAAAATTATCTTCGGCTTTTATGACCACGGTGTAGGCTTGGCTGTAAATATGATTACAAATGGTATTCCATATAAAAGTGCCGTTTACTACACCCTGAGCCGGAGTAGAGATGAGCTGTGCAGGGTTTACAGTCATTTCAAACGGACCGCCATAACCGGTAAGGGTAATCAGTTGTGCGGGCACATCGGGGTCGGTGGCGGTAATGCTAAATTGAAGGGTTTCGCCCACCACCACACAAGTATCTTTTATGGGAGGCAATAGGGGCGGGCGGTTAGGTTTATTATCCACTATAATTTGCATATCGCGCACCATAGTACCCATTTTGATACCATTTCGGAACTCGGTAATAAGTATGGCAATGTTGTAGATACCTGCACGCTGTGGCGAGTCCCATATAAGCTCGCCGGTAATGGGGTTTAGGGATAAATTGTTATTGGGACCGGGCTGTACCTGATTGGGATACTGGTATAGCGGCACATCATTAAAGGGGTTTTGCTTTGGCGGAATTAGTTGAAAGTGAAGACTGTCGCCATCGGGGTCATAAGCATTTGGGTTATGGATAAACGGGTAGCCCACATTGGCATAATCAATAGGCGGCTGAAGCAGTATAGGCGAGCTGTTGAGTCCAAAAAACTGTGGGTCTCTAAAAAAAATGGTGTCTTCTATGTAAAAAGCTATGTCAACAGAATTGCCCAGTTGGATATTGATAATTTCATCTATTCGGTTAGGGTCTTGCATAGAAACCACGTAATTAAAAGGCGCAGCATAGCTATGGGTAACGCGGTATATATTGTACTTGATATTATTGCCAACGGGTACGCCATTTCCGGCGCCATTTATACGGGGCGCTTTACCCATATTGCCATCGCCAAAACTCACATCAAGCGTATCACGGTCGGCATTGCTGGCTCCTCCGCCCGATATTTTGGTATAAGTATAAATGGTAAAAATATACCGGTATGGCTGCCCGGGCAGTGGCGCGCTCACAAAACTAATTTCGCCGGCGCGGTTGTGGGTTGCCCAAAGAAGCTGGGCATATAATAGCAGGGCAATTAACCCTAAAATACGCAAAAACAAATGCTGGCTCATACCTATTTTGTAATGTTCCTTATAAACGCTCATTTTGGCTTAATGGTGGGTTTGCGGAAACAAATTTTTAACAAGGTAGGCATTTTAGCGTACAATTTGACAAAAAGTAAATAAAAAAAGGGAGATGCTCCTGATGAGACACCTCCCGAACCCTTGTCAATTATAAAACCCTAAAATATGCTAAAGTATGATAGGCTATTGTTTTGTGGTGTTAGGAAACCTTGTTTACCACCCTAAACGCGCCCAAATACTCACTTTTTGCGGTTGCTCTATCATATAAGCTGTGGGGAAATATTTACGCAGGCGTTCATCTATATCTTTCACCGTAATTTGCCCGTCTTTGTTTACATCAATGGGGGCATAAACTTTGTAGGCAGGTTCGGTTTGTTTGTACAGTGCATAACAATAATCCTCGCCCAGTGCATCGGGATAAAAGATACCGAGGTAAAATTCGGTCAGTGTTTCAAATGGTTTTCGGTCTTTTTTAATTTTGAGGTAGTACTTTTCTATTAGTTTTAGCTGTTCTTCATGGCTTAGGTTTCGGAGTATTTCGGTAGTAACACCCAATGTTTCTAATTGGGCGCTTTTCCATTGTATTAAACCGGTAGCGCCATTGTTTTTATTAACTGCCGATGCATCAAACTTAGATTCTGCAAAAATAACAGCCATTATCCACTCGGGCGGTACATTTAGGTTCTTAGCTGTTTGTTTTACGGCGCGCTCAAATTTGGGCACATCCATTACATATGTGGCAGCTTGTTCAGATAGGTAGAGCTTACCCTCGCTTTTTTGCGAGGCAGGTAACATAGCGGCTGTAGAAGCCCGTTTAAAATCGGTTTTGAGCAGTATTATAGTAATGACATTGCTCAAAACAGCAAAAGCAATTATCCAGTAAATGGTTTTTCCCGATAAACGGACATGCTGCGGTAGGCGAACTAAAAATTGACTCATGGTTGCAGAATTTCAGGGTTTAGGGAATAGTGATTGATTGATGAGATTACCGGGGTTGCCTTACAGCTTAGAGTGGAAAAAAAGGGTAAGCTGTAACACTTACCCTGCACTCCTACTTCAATGTGCTATTATGGCAAATGTGCGTTTAGCAATTGCTCGCTAATAACAGTAGCAAAGATACGGCAGTTTTTTGTTTCTGCAAATTTTTTTTGCAAAAAAACTAAATTTTTTTGCAAAAATTTTTTCTCTGCATTTTACGGTGTTGAGCGTTGCTGCAAATGGGGCTACTTACCACGCCTTGTAGTGAATTTACTGTACCAATCGGGTAATGCCGACGATGTTTGTATGGCATAATATCGGGCATTTAGGGCAAGTTTACCCTGCCATTTGGCGTTCACCATCAAAGTAACTACTTTTGTGCTTTGCATTTTACCCCTATTTACGTCACTCACCCCTGTTATTAGCCTATTTATGGTAGTTATGGTAACCCCGGTTTTTCAATTGCTGCGCTTTTGGCTGCCCTTTTGCGCTGCCCTTATGCTGTTTTTTGGGGTAGGGTGTGCCAATAGGGTTTCGCCATCGGGAGGGCTAAAAGATGAAACCCCGCCGGTGGTAATACTAACCACGCCAAATAACAAGACGGTTAATTTTAAGGAAAAAACCATTACCATAAAGTTTAACGAATATATCACTCTCAA
>DDVC01000174.1:20174-20560 GCA_002345145.1 Bacteroidetes bacterium UBA2322 | reverse complement strand
TCACTCTCAATAATCCGCAAACCGAAATTTTTATCACCCCGTTCATAAAAGAAAAGCCCGATTTTAAGCTGCGGGGTAAAAACCTGATTATTAAGTTTAAAGAAGAGTTACTCCCCAATACTACCTATACTTTTAACTTTGGCAAGTGCCTGCAAGACCTTACCGAAGGCAATGTGCTAAACGGATTTGAGTATGCTTTTTCTACGGGTTCACATATTGACTCGCTGTTTTTTACCGGCGCTGTGCTGCAAGCCGAAAACAATGAACCGGCTAAAGATGTGCTGGTATTGGTTTATAAGAGCGCTGCCGATACACTTTTTACCTCTGCTCCGCCGGCACAAATAGCCCGAACAGACGATAAGGGCATTTTTAGGGTAAGCAATCTT
>DDVC01000174.1:0-20069 GCA_002345145.1 Bacteroidetes bacterium UBA2322 | reverse complement strand
CATTAAAAAGGCGGAGGGCAATGGTAGGCGGGGTAAAAAGCGTATCGGGTACAAGGTTTATGCTGTCGGTAAAAAAAGCAATAGACTCGTTAGCTTGGTCGTAAAAATAGTTGGCATTTTTAGGGTAAGCAATCTTGCTGCGGGTACTTATTTTGCTTACGCCCTTATAGACAAAAACGCAAACTATTTTTACGACCAAGCTAACGAGTCTATTGCTTTTTTTACCGACAGCATAAACCTTGTACCCGATACGCTTTTTACCCCGCCTACCATTGCCCTCCGCCTTTTTAATGAAGGATTGGGCAAGGCAAGGTTAATGGAGCGCAACAATAAAGAATACGGTCATTTAGAACTCATTTTTTCAAAACCCCTCGACTCGGTTTACCTCCAACTGCCCGATACCTCGCTCATACGCAATACCTATTTGGTTGAAACCTCTGCCAATAAAGATACGCTGCATGTTTGGTACAAAGACCTGCCTAACCAAGAGCCAATATCTTTTTTACTATATACCAACCCACTTGAGCCGCCCGATACCGTTTTTTTCAGGCGTACAGCAAGGTTGCAATCGCTACAAGATGTTAAGTACATTTCAAATGCACGAGGTGGAAGGGGCGTGTCTTCCATTAATTACAATGCAGACCTGTGGCTTAAATTTAACCACCCCATTATCCAAATTGATACCGGTAAAATACAGTTGTACGAAGATACCGTGCTGCTCAAAACAACTAATAAACAGGTAAAACTGCATAACTATAGGATGCTGCATTTTACTTACCCATGGAATCCCGAAAAAAAGTACAAACTTGTTTTGCCCGATAGTACCTTGATGGACTACCATGACATAGCCAATGATGAAATTGAACTACTTTTTAATACTTTCTCGCCCGATACCTACGGTACCTTATTGGTAAAAATGAAAGGAGTGCCTGCCGATACGGTATCGTACCTTATTTACTTGTACGATGCCAACTATAAACTCATAAGACAACTGCCTTTTACCAATAACCCTACCCTAATGCCCCTGCTTAAACCGGGCGAGTACAAATTGGTTATTGCCGCCGACCTGAATAAAAATGGTAAATGGGATACCGGTAATTATGCCCAAAAACAACAACCCGAACCGGTTTTTGCGCCTAAAACACCTATTATTATAAGAGAGGATTGGGAAACCGAAATAGAACTTGAACTAAAATAACCACCCTAAAAAGGGGTGGGCAACACCACAAGTTACATACAAAGCTACTTGTATCCTACCGCTTCGGGCGGAATTACCTTTCCCTTGCGTTTCAGTACTTCGGTGCGCATAACCGGCATTTTTACGCCTTCCAAATCCTCAATTTCGGTGCTAAGGGTAAATACCTGCGGAGGTTGATTTTTGAAGTAGCTGTTTACCTCTAAGTTTATATCAATTTCTACTGTTCGCAAAAAAGACATGCTCTCTACCGCAAAACCCACCATTTCATCATTCATGGCAGTGAGTTCTTTTTTTACAATAAGGCATTGCCCATCAATTCCTGTATCGCATCGCCCCCATATTTCGGCTTCACCTTCTTCGTTTATCTGTACGCGTGTGGTGGGGCTTTTGGGGTTTACATTTACCCACTCTCCTTGTAGTGATTTAATAACTTGCTCGGCAGCCTCTTTTTTCTCGGCATTGGGGTCTTTAATAAAAAATTGCCTAAATATGTTTTTTGGCGCACCTTCCCTATATATTTCCTCCACCACCACATCTAAACCTGTAGTAAAGCCATTTAACCTTATAGGACGAATACGCATGATATTTTTAAGCTCACCTTCCCACCACTCTGCCACTTGTGAGTAGTCGGTACTATCCGATTTTGTTAAGTCATACTCCCCTATATTACGGGCTTTACCATTTATCATGCGGTATAGCTTTAGTTTGGTCAGTTTATTACCATCATCTAACAATTGAAATCGGGGAATAATAACATTGTTTTCCCACTCATTTACCCAATAGCCCTGCATTTCTTTTAGGGCAGAAAATTGGGGTGGTTCGGGCATAGGCAGCCGCGCATCGGTAGCTCGCATCGATTTACTCGGCGCATTTTTAGCTCGCACCATTATATCTGTAGCCATGCCTGTCCATAAACCGGCAGGGTTTACTATAATGGAATATACCTTCAGTTTTTGCCGGTTATCTACTGTAATGGGCAGCACCATACATTTTGCCTCCAATATATTGGTAACATATAGCAACTCCCGTTCCGATATATCTAATGGCACCTCGGCGGTAGGTAATTCTTTTTCGCCAAGGGCAAAGTAGGGCTGAAGCCTATATGTATTTACAATGGTTTTGCTTATTTCCATGCGGGCTATACGCCGCGAGTTAGGATTTTCATTTACCCAGGCTCCACTTATATCATAAAACTGGGTACTGCCTATGTATTTATTTTGAGGCACACCCCACTCATCGGCATTAGTAACCAACAGAGAATCCTGTGCCAAAGTGCTGCTTGCCAAAAACACCAAACACCAAAGCCAAAAACCGACATGGAAATTGGATATTATTTTTTTCATATTGGGTTTAAATAAGGTTTCAAACAATAGAGCCAAATCTGTTTGCAACAATGCGCAAATTACTCGCAAAAGACGAATAAATAAAAATAGCGCCTTTGTAGCAGATTATTTTGCAAAATTAGCTGCAATTCTACAATTTTGCACAAAAAATTGACAAATCTCTACTTTCGTAGTTGAACATCTGACACAAAGCTCAAATTATTGATGCACATTTGCACCTGCTTAACGAACAAAGAATGGATATTAGTATAAATAAACCCAAACCGCCGGTATTTGTATTGATAATGTACGCCCTTGGTCAGATGGGTTGGTCATTAGCTGCCTATGGTGTGGCAAATTTACTCATCTATTATTACATGCCGCCACTAAATGCACAAAACGAGGCTATATTTCCAACATATATTTACAGGGGCGCTGTGCTGGGTTTAGGTACTGTTATAGGGCTGCTTGGCGCATTTGGTCGGATTTTTGATGCCGTTACCGACCCCCTTATAGCCAATCTTTCTGACCGGAGCAGGGCTGCGTTTGGTAAGCGGCGTTGGTTCATGGCTATCGGGTTATTGCCATTTGCCTTGTTTTCGCTACTCATTTTTATTCCGGCAGTGCCCTACCAAAGCAGTTTAAATGCTGTTTGGCTCATGTTTTGCCTCTTGATGTTGTATTTATTTATGACCATTTATGTAGTGCCCTACACAGCCCTCATTAGCGAGCTGGGGCATACACCTAATGAACGGCTTACTATCAGCACCTACATATCTATTACTTTTGCACTGGGGTATGGCTTAGGTACACAAACCTTTGCTTTCCAAAACTGGGCTCAACATGCGTTTGCCTTACCTGCCGAACAGGCTTTCAGAATGGTTATGGGAGGGTTTGCTTTATTGGCAGCTATGCTCATGGCGCTGCCGGTTATTTTTGTTGATGAAAACAAATACTGCATTACCCATACCAACCACCAAACACCCCTACAGGCTATACGCAGTGTGCTGCAAAACCGCAACTTCAAGCTATTTGCCATTTCTGACCTTATGTACTGGTTAGCGCTTACCTTTATACAAATGGGTATTGCCTACTATATAAGCGTACTGCTTGGTTTAGAGGTGCAATACAGCTCACAGGTGCTAATGGGCATGTTGGCGCTTAGTTTTGTTTTTTATGTGCCGGTGGTTTATACTGCACGCAAATTGGGTAAAAAACAACTGATGACCTTAGCTTTTGCGTGGTTTACTCTCCTATATTTGCTCATGGCGTTTTTAGGGTATTATCCGGCAAATCCGGTAGCGCAGATTGTGCTGATGGGTGTTTTTGGCAGTGTGCCCATTGCCATTTTCAGCATCTTACCCAATGCGGTTGTTGCCGATATAATAGAAGATGATGCCCTCCAAACCGGACAAAGCAAAGCAGCCGTTTTTTATGCCGCCCGTGCCTTTATGATGAAAATGGGCATTTCCTTAGCAAACCTACTGTTTCCTTCTTTGTTACTATTGGGCAACAGCGCCCAAAACCCAATGGGTGTGCGAGCTACAGCCGTTACCGCTGCCGTTTTTTGCCTGCTGGGTTGGTACTTTTTTACCCTTTACAAAGAACCTAAGCCCCACACTGCTGCTTAATTTTGTTTTAGTTAGTCCCAAATTTTAACCCTATTACTCATTTACCATTTTTATTACTACCCCCAACTATGCCAAACTCTGCCATCCACGCTTCTCCCCGCGTTTGTGTTATAGGTGCCGGACCCTCCGGCATAACGGCGGTAAAAAATCTGCTGCAAGCCGGTATTACCAACGTAATATGCTACGAAAAAAATACCGACGTTGGCGGCAACTGGATTTACTCCCCACAGGTAAGCCATTCCAGCGTATTTGAAACTACGCATATCATCAGCTCAAAAAAACTATCGGAATACGATGGTTTTCCTATGCCCGATGATTATCCCGATTATCCCTCGCACAACCAACTACTGAAGTATTTCAGAGCATACGCCCTACATTTTGGCGTGTATAACTACATACAATTCAACACCGAAGTAACCAACGCACAGCCCCACAAAGACGGCAGGCAATGGCTCATTACCCTTCACAACGGCAGTGTAGAAACTTTTGATTACCTACTGGTAGCCAACGGGCATCACTGGAACCCCCGAATGCCGCAATACCCCGGCAAGTTTAACGGCGAGCTTTTGCACTCACACGAGTTTAAAAATAACCTGCCTTTTAAAGGTAAGCGCGTATTGGTAATTGGGGGCGGCAACTCTGCCTGTGATGTGGCGGTTGAAACCTCAAGGGTTTCGGCATTTACCGCCATCAGTATGCGCCGGGGCTACTACATTGTGCCAAAATTTATGTTTGGCAAACCGGCAGATATGGTAAATGCCCGCTTCATAAAACTGCCCCGATGGATTAGACACTCCCTTATGCAATTTACCCACCGCATTATAGTAGGCGATATGACGGCTTACGGCTTGCAAAAACCCGAACACCCCATACTGGGCGCACACCCCACTATGAACTCAGAACTACTCTACCAACTCAGGCATGGTAAAGTTCACCCCCGACCCGATATAGAACGGCTCGAGGGTAATACCGTACATTTTAAAGATGGCAAAGCAGAGCAATACGATACCATTATTGCCGCCACCGGCTTTAATATCAGTTTTCCGTTTTTCGACACACATCTCATTAACTATACCGATAATGATGTTCCCCTTTTTAAACGCATTTTTCACCCCACCCTCCGCACGCTTATGTTTATAGGTTTGGTACAACCTATGGGGTGCATTTGGCCGCTTGCTGATGCCCATGCAAAATTAGCAGCCAACTATATAGCCGGTAACTACCAACTGCCTGCCAACCTGCAAACCGAAATTGATAAGGATCTTACCCGAATCAATAAACGTTATTCAAAATCGCATCGGCATACCATAGAGGTAGAATACCATGAGCATTTACAAGAACTGCACAAAGAAATTCCGCCCAATGCTCCCAAGTGGCAAAACAAACCTGCACCCGCTTATTCCGCTTAGGATTGTGTTACAATTAAAAATTAATCTCCATTGCTGATAGGGAGCAGCGCTTCATTAAAAGCAGAACGCCATACTTACCAAACTAACAGCACACTGCCCGATGTTTTTTGGAGTTTGCCACCCGCTACCTTGTAAGTAAGGTAGTAAACATAAGCGCCCAGCTCGCAGGCAACGCCACTATAAGAGCCGTCCCAGCGCTCTGTGGGGTTGGTGGCATAAAAAACCCGCTGCCCCCATCGGTTAAAAATAGCCAGTTCAAAGTTTTGAAGCAAGCAATTGGTGGTAACGCCCCATTTATCGTTTATGCCATCATTGTTGGGCGAAAAAGCATTGGGCGCTATGGGTGGCACACAATCGGGCACCGGTTGGGTGGCAACGGTTATGGTAATACAAGCAGTATGTTCACAACCGGTGGTAGTATTAGCGCCGGTAACGCAGTAATTGGTGGTTTCGGTGGGCAAAATGGCAATGCTGTTGGTTGTTTGTCCGCTATTCCAGCTAAACACATCAGCGCCGGTGGCAGTAAGGGTTACTGTTTCGCCCGGGGTTATGGTTTGGGCAGAGGCGGTAATTTGCACTTGTGGAGCAGGTAAAATAACTACGGCAGCAGTAGCGCTATAAGCCGGACAAGCGCCTGCGGCAGCAAGGGTATAAGTTACTTCATAACTACCGGGCAAGGCAGCATCGGGATTGATGCTTCCGGTAAAATTGTTTAACCATAACCCATCGGGCTGCACCAAAAAACTGCCTCCTATGCTTCCCTCAATTGCCACTTCTATTAACTGTGTGAGATTGTTGCAATACTGAGCAGGCTGCGGATAAGTAATAGCTGCCCAGTTAGGAGCTTGAATAGTTACTTGTACCTGTGTTACAGAGGACTGGCAACCGCCCGATTCTACCGTATGGGTAACAGTGTAAATGCCGGGTAAGGAGGCTGCCAAATCAATAGCGCCCGTTGTGCTATCGGCAAATACCAATCCGGTGGGCAATGCGGCAAAAGCGCCCAATTGGGCATTGGGCTCTAAAACAGGCTGGGCAATACCATTGCCGGCACAATAGACGCTTTGGGCGTAAGCAAAACCCGAAACCGGCACAGCCAGTATGGCAACATTTACCGTAGCAGTGGCAGGGCAAGGCAGGGGCGAGGTATAGCTAACTACGTAATTACCCGGCAGGCTACCCGGCGGGTTAATAAGTCCGCTAACCGGGTCAATGCTAAGCCCCTGTGGTGAAGCCTCAAAAACGCCGCCGGTATTGCCGGTTATAGTGGGCAGTAAATTGGCGGCATCTGTGCAAGCTACATTGGGTTCATAAGAAATGCTCACCGGCACGGCGGCAGTAATTTGTACCGCAGTGGTGGTAGTAAAGCCCGGACAGCCCGGTACGCTGTATGTTACCGTATAATTGCCCGGTATGCTGCCTGCCGGCGTAATGGCGCCGGTAGTAGCATTAAGGTTTAACCCCGCCGGCAAAGCCGAAAACGAACCGCTCAAACTGCCGGTTATGGTGGGCAACTGTGGCGTGGCAATGCCCGTACAATAAGGTAAACCGGTATAGGTAACATCAGCAGTGCCGGTAGCATTTGAACAGCAAGAACCTGCCAATGCAGCAACACTGTAAGTATTGCTGTTTAGCCAGCAACAATACTGCACATGCAGGGCGTACAAACTGCCCCCCAAGTTGTTGTCAAAAAAATTAAGTACTTGGTCAATGGTATTACACCCGCCTTGCTCTACTCCGGTATTGCAACTATACGCACAAATAATACCAAAATTATACCCATTAGGATTATTGAGCGTAACGGCAGGAATGGTTAAGATGCTGTAATCAGCCGGCGGCACCCCGCTAATGGAGGTAGGAAAATTGCCAATGCCACAATTATTGTTATTTTGGGTTGAATTGTAACCGGCATACATTACCTGCGTGATATTACCTGCAAAAGCGCCGCTTATGTTTACCTGCACCGGCTCATAGGTACAAATACCAATGCGAAGGTCGGGAATATCGGCATCTATATTTAGATTGAGGATGCCGCCATCATAGTTGCTGAATACAATTAAATTACCCGATGGACTGCAAACCTGCCCCGATGCCTGCTGCACCATAAAAGGCAATAAACAACAACATGCAAAGAAAAAAAGTAACTGATGTTTCATTGGATTTAAAATTTGGGTGCAGTATAAAAAAGCGCTGTGTATTAGCATAACACAGAGCTATATGATATGGTAAAGAAACCCCTAAATATCAGTTGTTGTTTAGCAGTTTTGGTCATATCAATGCCAAAAAACAAAACCGGCAAACAACATAAAGCAGTTTGCCGGTTTTATTGGTAAAAGAGGCGTTATCAGTAGCCAAAAATTTCTTCGAGTGTAAGCTCTTTAAACTCGCCCAATGATTGGAGATACTCCATATTGAGTTTGGTTTTATCGCCTATAACCAAAAAGGTGTAATTTTTACCTTTAATGTGTTGGTTAAAAAACTGCTCCATTTCGTCAATGGTCATGGTTTGGGCTTTTTGGTAAACATCTTGGCTAAGGTCATAATCCAATCCTCGGTCTTTGGCTCGCAGGTAGCTGAAAAAGATATTGGTTTTGGTAGTGCGTTCGGTTTCTATTTGTTTTTGTACTGAGGTTCGGGCGCCGTCAAACTGTTTTTCGGCTTTGGGCATGTTGTTGAGCAAGTTGCGCATGGCATCTATGGCTTCTGCCATTTTATCTGCCTGCACTGCCATAAAAGCACGTGAGTAATGCGAGCGGTTTGGTTTAGCGGGGTTGGTAAAAAATGCCGCAGCCGAATAAGCCAATGCGCGTGCTTCGCGTATTTCCTGAAACACAATAGAGGATAACCCACCACCAAAATACTCACCGTAAACCGATGCCATAGGAGCTAAATTTTTATTGAACAGTTCGTCTTTGGCAATCATAGAAATTTGGGCTTGCACCATATTGTAGTTTATAAAGTAAACGCGGTCTTTATTGGTAGGTTGCTCGGTAAAAGTAGCCGGTTTGGGGTATTCTTTCAGTTTGGCGGGCGTTTTGTGGTATTTGTCAAACAGTTTGGTTATTGCCGGGAGGCTGTTTTGACCATAGTAAAATATGTAGTGTTGGTAGCCGGTAAGTTGTTTAAGCAAGTCGGTAAGTTCTTTACCGGTTATGCTTTTGAGTTCTTGTTCCGATAAAACATGGGTAAATTCCGATTTAGGACCATACATGCCGTAGTTGGCAAGGGCTTGGTTAAAAATAACGTTTTTATTTTTTTTGCTGTCGCCACGTTCTTTTAGTGTGCCTGCAATGAGGTCTTTAAGGGCTTCCTCATCGGGTTTTACGTTGCCCAGTACGTGTTCAAATAGTTTAAGGGCAGGTTCAAAAGATTCTTCTAACCCCGAAAGCGAAACATACACGCGGTCTGCCGATGAAAAGATGTCAAAACTTACGCCTAATTTGTAAAACTCTAATTGCAACTGCTCGGCGGTATATTTATCGGTGCCTAAGTAGGGGAGGTATTTAATAGCCGGCCCCAGTTTTTTGAGGTGGTTGGTGCCCATATCTAAAACATAGTAGAGGTTAAAAGTAGGGTTGAGGATATTTTGGATATAGTTTACCTCTATGCCGTTTTTAAGTCTGCCTTTTTTAATAGCCTGTTTGTAGTTTACAAAAGCGGGTTGCAATCTGCCGGCTTGTGTTTGTTCAAATTGTTTAAAAAATTCAGATTGGTTATCGCGGTTCAACTCCACTTGGGTAATGGGCGGTTTATCCATTTTAAGCACATCGGGGTCTTCGCCAGTGCGCTTAAAAATTACAGCGTAGTTGTTTTGAAAACGGTCGTTCACAAATTTCACCACATCGGCTTTGGTTACTTTTTCTAACCTTTTGAGTTCTGTAACGTAAGACTCCCAAGGTTGCCCGGTAATAAAAGCATCTACAAAAGCGCCGGCTCTGCCCCAGTTGCTTTCAGCATTTTTGAGTTCCGATAGTTTAAAATTTTTGATAACAGCAGTAAGCAGTTCTTGGTCAAACTGCCCTTGTTTGAGCAGTTCTATCTGCGAAAGGAGCAAATCGAGCACTTCTTCTAAGGATTGCTCTTGGCGGGGCACGCCGGTTAAAACGTACATGCTGTAATCGCTCATTTCGTTTTTATAGGTGCCGCCTTTAAGTATCTTTTGTTTCTGTATAAGGTTAATATCCATAATACCTGCTTGTCCGTTTTGAAGAATACCGTCCATAAGTTTGAGCATAAAGGCATCATTAGAGCCTGCTCCGTCAAACCTAAAAGCAATGGTAACATTTTCGGCTTCTTTACCCATTACCGTTTTTTCAATGGGCGCAGTCATTTCGGCTTCGCGCGCAAATTGGGGTCGGGCAAGGGGTTTCATGGGCAGTTTACCCATATATTGGTCTATGAGGGCAATGGTTTTACTGTAATCCAAATCGCCGGCAAGGCAAACCGCCATGTTATTGGGCACATAGTAGGTATCAAAAAAGCGGTGAATTGCCTCCATTGAAGGGTTTTTGAGGTGTTCTCCCAATCCTATGGTGCTAATGTTATAGGGGTGTGTAGGAAACAAGGCTTTTAGCATGGCTTCATAAACCTTGCTGCCGTCGCGGTCTTGCCCCATATTAAATTCTTCGTAAACGGTTTCCAATTCGGTATGAAAAAGGCGAAGCACCAATTGGCTAAAACGCTCCGCTTCTAATTGGAGCCAGCGCTCTAATTCATTAGCCGGAATATCGTTTATGTAAACTGTTTCGTCTGATGAAGTGTAGGCATTGGTGTTTTTAGCGCCCAATGAGGTAACCATTTTATCGTACTCATTGGGTATGGCATAGGTAGAGGCAAGGTAAGAAAGCGAGTCAATCTGTCGGTAGATAGCGCTTTTTTTAGCCGGGTCATCGGATTGTTTGTGCAACTCATACAAGTCCGAAATTTGCTTAATCAATCCGCTTTCAACTTCCCAATTGGTGGTGCTTATTTGGTCGGTACCTTTAAAAACCATGTGTTCAAGGTAGTGTGCCAAACCGGTATTATCGCGGGGGTCTTCTTTGCTGCCTGTGCGCACGGGCACTAAGGTAAGTATGCGCGGCTCATCGGGATTAGCCGATAAATAAACTTTAAGTCCGTTTTGGAGGGTATAAATTCGGGTTTTAATGGGGTCGTTTTCTACGTATTCGTAGGTGTATTTACCGTCTTTACCCTGTTTGGTTTGTGCACTTGCATCTGTCCATAATGCGGGCAAAATTGCTATGGTAAAAAAAAGCAAAATAGCGAAAGGAATAAAACGAAACATGAATTTTTTGATTTTATGAAAGGGAGGATTTACAATTGTGTAGCTAATTACCCAAGAGCCACAAAGGTGGGGTATAGCAAACAACTATGATGGTATAACCCGATGAATACCTGTTGGGGTTTAGCGCCGGGTATCATAGCGTTTGCAGCATAAGCACAACTTTAGCTCAATTGAAGTTGTAAACGTTTTATGAGGTCGTTAAGTTTGGGGTTAGTGGCTATCATTTCTTTGAGTTGCTCATTGGGCATGTAGGCGGGCATTTTTTTCTGAGTATCGGCAGCTTGTTCTTTGTTAATAACCCACGCTGCTTTATACTCTCTGCAACCTGTTTGGCTGTAAAGCCGGTTTAAGAATTGGGGTATTTCATCTTTAAGCAGTTCGCGCTGGTACTCGCTGGCAATGGTAATGGTAATGGTAAAACCGGATACCCCAATAACCACCTGCTCCATCATGGTTTTGGCATAACCGGCATTCATGGCTGCCACATACTGCTGCCAGTATTGGCGTACCGCATTTTCATCGGGCAAAACGGCGGGTGTTACCAATTGGGTTTCGGGCAGGTCGGTAGGGTTTTCATCGGGCAGTATGTTATTGTCATTTGCCTTTGGCGTTTGGTCTTTGGTTAGGTTGCTGAGTTGGTTAAGGTTTAGCTTTACCGTTCCGGCGGGTTTATATTTTGCGGGTTCTTCTTTTACCTGCTGTTGTTGTTGGGCATTTAGGTTGGCGGCATCATTTTTTTTTTCTTGTGTACCGGTTTGGGGCGCTTGTTTAAGGGTAAGGGCGGTTAAGCCGGTATTAGCTTGCAGGGCTATACTGCCGCCACCGTTGGGGTTTTGCGAAAAATGCAGAGCATTGGTGGCATAACACATTTTGAGCAAACTAAGCTCTACCTGCAAGCGTTTGTTTTTACTGGTTTTATACTGAATTTCGCACTCATTGGCAAGGTTGAGCAAACTTAGCAGCAGCGCCATAGGTGCAAGCAGGGCTTGAGTGCGGTAGCGTTCTTTTAGTCCTTCGGTAACATCAAGCAGGGTAAGGGTGGCTTGGTCTTTACATACCAGCAGGTTTCTGAAATGTGCCGATAAACCGTTGATAAAATTATCGCCTTCAAAACCCTTGCGCAAAACCTCATCAAACAGGAGCAGCAAACCCGATGCGTCTTGTGCCAGCAGGTAATCGGTAGCTTTAAAAAAGTAATCATAATCAAGCACATTAAGGGCTTCCAGCACGTGTTCATAGCGCAGGTTGCCTTGTGCATACCCTGCTATGCGGTCAAACATAGAGAGGGCATCGCGCAGTCCGCCATCGGCTTTTTGGGCTATAATATGCAGGGCATCGGGTTCGGCGGTAATGCCTTGGTCTTGGGCTATGTCTTGCAGGTGTTCTACCATGTCCTGCACCGTTATACGGTTAAAATCGTAAATCTGGCATCGGGATAAAATGGTGGGTATAATTTTGTGCTTTTCGGTAGTAGCCAAAATAAATATGGCATAAGAGGGCGGCTCTTCTAAGGTTTTCAAAAAGGCGTTAAAAGCAGCCTGCGACAACATGTGTACCTCGTCTATAATGTAAATTTTGTATTTCCCCGATTGCGGCGCAAACCGCACTTGCTCTATAAGGCTGCGTATATCATCTACTGAGTTATTTGAGGCAGCATCAAGTTCAAAGATATTAAACGATGCCGATTGTGCAAATGCCAAACAAGAGGCACAGGTGCCGCAAGGTTCAGCATCGGCGGTAGGGGTTTGGCAGTTGAGCAGTTTTGCCAATATGCGCGCGCAGGTGGTTTTACCCACTCCCCGCGGTCCGCAAAATAAAAAAGAATGTGCCAACTTGCCACTTTTGATGGCGTTTTTTAAGGTATTGGTTACCGATTTTTGGCCCACTACATCTTTAAACTGTTGTGGGCGATATTTTCGGGCTGATACTACAAAGCTCATGTATGAAGTGAAAAGTGAAGAGTGAAAAATTAGGAGTTGTGAGTGTAGATGTGAAAAATTACGAATTAGGAGTGTGTAAGTACTGATACCCACTACTCACTACCCGATACTATCTACCATCTACCATTAAACCATTTACCACAAAAGTACAATTTTTTGGCGAGCAGGGGTTAGCTTATCGGTTTTTTTGTTTGTTTTGTGGTTTTGTTTTAGCAGTTGTACTTTTTGCAAAGCATTATTGAGTAGGAATATCTTTACTCTTTTAGCTACTCACGTTTACGGTACCAACGGCTGCCGATGCTTTGGTTTTACCCACTTTTTTACCTTTTGCCCCATGCCCCTGACCCAAATTTCATTGCCCGATGCACAAAAGATAGCCCTTTATGCCCAGTTATTGCTGCCCGATGCCAATGAACCGCCGTTACAAGCATCAAACCCTCTTACTGCCGTAGTGCAAACGCTGGAGCATTTAGGTTATGTGCAAATAGACACGCTATCGGTGGTGGCAAGGGCACACCACCATGTTTTATGGACAAGATTGGGCAATGCGTATTCCGAAACTGTTTTGCACGAGCTGCAGGCTACTCACAAACTCATTTTTGAATACTGGAGCCATGCGGCTTCTTATCTGCCCATGAGTCACTACCGCTTTACCCTGCCCACAAAGGAGCATTATGCCGGCGGAAAATCGCACTGGTTTGAGCAGGATATACGTATGAAACAGTATGTTTTAGAGCGCATAGCTGCCGAGGGCGCACTGCAAACCAAAGATTTTGAAAAAGAACCCGACAAGGTGGGACAGTCGTGGTATGCATGGTCGGCAGCTAAGCGGGCATTGGAGCAGTTGTTTATGGAGGGCAGGCTCATGGTAAGCCGCCGAAAGGGTTTTAACAAAGTATATGACCTGTGCGAGCGGGTGTTGCCAAATTGGGTAAACACCATGCCTCCTACCGATGAGGAATACAGCGAGTTTTTGGTTAAAACAGCCCTTCGCGCCCACGGCATAATAACCCTGCCCGATGTATGTTACCTTCGTCCTCGGTTAAAAAACATAGTGCAGCAGGCAATAAACCGGCTGCAAAATAACGGTTTTATTTTGCCTGTTAAAGTGGGCAATGCTAACCAAACCGCTTATACCCTGCCCCATATGCCCGATAAAGCCCTAATCACCCCTGCAACCCGCCACCACCCATTGGTACACCTGCTATCGCCCTTTGATAATGTGGTTATTCAGCGAAAAAGACTGCAACAACTCTTTGGGTTTGATTACCAAATAGAATGTTATATGCCCCAAAACAAACGAAAATACGGTTATTTTAGCCTGCCCGTTTTGTGGAACAACCAATTTATTGGCAGAATTGACCCCAAAACCGACCGCAAAAGCGGCATCTTTTATATAAAAAACCGGTTTGTAGAGCCCAATGCACCACCCATGCACAAATGGCAGCCGGCGCTTGAACAAAAATTACAGGCATTTGCACAATTTAACGGGTGCAACCGAGTGGTTTACCTATAAACAGCATGGCTGTTAAGTACCATTACTTTTTCTTATCTAATTCGGCAATTTTCCTTTTTACCCACCCCGTCATAGTGGGGCGCAAATCCTTGTTTTCCCAATATTTACGCAAATTGTCAACAGACTTTTGGCTATAGGGCTTAGATACTGTTTTTACTAATACTATCATTATTTTGTAAAAATCGGAATAAGTCTTATATAATATATTTTTAAGTTTTGCTTTTTTTATATAGTGCCGGTAAGTGTCTAATTGGTGCAGCGCTACATTGTATTCTCCCAGTTCATACATGGTCATAATAAGCAATTGCTTATACTGAAAACGCAAAGCATTTAGTTTATTTACTTCTACCTTATTAAGATACTGTAGCGTCTTTTTAAAATCATTATCAGCAAAACTAACCATAGCCATAGCGTAATCTACTATAAATCCATCATTTATTGTAAGGTGATGGCTGTATTGATTAATAAAGTTTAAGGCTTGCAATGGATTGCCGCGTTTGATATATTCCACTACCATATTAAAAAATATCTCTGCCGAGAGCGTGTGAATTAACTTTAGCTCTGTATCAATTGCCATTTGCTTCCATAACATATAGTCTTCGCCGGTAAGTAATTCCGGCTCATTAAAGGCTCTGATCATTAGGTTGTTTAACAATGTGCTTAAACATTTACGCAGTACTGCTGCAGACAATTGGTATTGATTGTTTAAAGTGAGTTCTTTGAGCAAATCATAGTTTTGGGTAGTTGGATATTTTGTAAGGTGGTAAATACAGGCATAAACCCTAAAAATTAAACTGTTTTTATCAAAATCTATCTTTTCCAGCAGTTCCACAAGTTGTGGCAGTACAGTGGTAAAACTATCAGCCGCCGTATCGCGTGCAAAAATTTCAGCCGAATGACCAAGCAGCTCAGCATAAACCAATGCTAACCACTGCTCCACTACGTTATGGTAAGGGTTTTGGTCAAACCGGTGATAATAGGACACGCTTATAGGTTGTATCTGAAACCGCAAGTGTGCAAGTTCATACCCAAGTTTGAGAGCAGAAACATCACTAACCGGTGTTTTGTGCAGCTCTCTTTCCATGGCGTTCAGCTCCGTTTCAAGGTACGGAGGTATATTTTGGTAATACAACTGAGTAGCCAGTATTTCATTTTTTTTGTTCGGGTTTTGTTTAAGGTATTTTAGTACCAAATAATACTCAACTACTTCCAGCAGAAATGACATCACATCGCGCACCCGTTGGCTTACATAAGGCTCATCGGGGTATAAAATTCCCGATAAATTTTCGGGCTTTAAGGCATCATCTCCATAATTGGGGTGAAAATCCTGCAAATAGTTAAAGAGGTCAACGGTTTTACTGTGTCGCTTAAAATAGGGAGACACTACCAGCTTTTGCAACTGCCTCATATCTTTTTGCGAAAATGACCCTAATAACTTGAATAGTTTGTGCATAAAAAACGAGTAGCAGAGCAGTTAAAAACCGCAATTTTATTATTGAATGTCATTGTGCCCATTGTGTATTATTTGAGCAATCAGACAAATTATTGGCGCAAAGAAAAGCCACTTACCCTAAACACACAGTAGGTAATTGTACAAAAAAGGGAGTTAATTGTACTAAACAAGGGCATTTACCATTAGTTAGACACAATTTTTCTAAGTGTGGGTAAGAATTAACCACAAATATACCACTTTTTTTTTGCAACCCTGCAAATTAATCTGCATTAAATAAAATTGACAACTATTCCACAACTGTCCTCTTAAATTACTTCCTATTAACCATTTTGTGCCTTACTGTTTATTGGTTCAATATAGGCTATTTGGTCATTCCACCCTTGTAAAAAGCTCATAATCAAAACATCTTGAGGTATTATTTAAACCCAATCGCAGTTTGTAAGCAGTTTTATATTTCCAAAACACTTAGTTAAAACACAATTGCCCCACCCATGTAATGCCCTCGCCTTGCAGTTTTAGCGCTTGCCAATACCCTCCTTACATTTTTACCCGTATAATACCCGTTAAACTACCGCAAAACACCTATATTTGCGCTATATTACCTACCTATTTGCACTATGCCACCTACCAATGCCCATTACCTTACCACCTTGGTGTTGTGTTTATTTACGCTCAGTTTACAAGCGCAAGCACCGGCTTTTTTTGAAACCATTCATGGCAGCCCTGCTTATACCGAAAAAAACTTAGCGGTAAGGCAGTTGCCCGATGGTAGTATTTATGCCGCCGGCACTGCCATACCCGGCATACTGGGCGGAGCAGATTTTACCCTATCTAAGTACAGCCCAAACGGCGTTTTGTTGTGGACCAAATACTTGGGCAATACCCTAAACGACCAATGCAGCTACATGATAGTAACCAACGATGGCAGCCTGCTGTTGGTGGGCGATACCGAAAACCCCGCAGGCGATACCGATGGTTTACTCATTAAAACCGATACATCGGGCAATGTGTTGTTTACCTCCCGCACACCTGCATCGGGACTTACCGAATCGCTGGCTTTTGTGCAGCAAACCCAGCCCGATAACGGCTTTATTACCATAGGCATGGTAAGCGATACCTTAGGCGGCGCAGTGGGAAACAATTGTTATTTGGTAAAATTCAGCGAACAAGGTGAAGTACTCTGGCAACAAAACTATGGCGGTATGCACAACGACGTGGCCTATATGGTGCGCCAAACTGCCGATGGCGGGCTTGTTTTTACCGGCGATACACAAAGCTTTAACGATAACAATAACGTAGATATTTGGGTGGTAAAAACCAATGCTGAGGGCGTTATGCTTTGGGATTTGGTTATTGGCGATGAGTGGGCAAACGGCATTAAAAGCCTGATGGTTACCGCCCAAAATGACTTTTTCCTTACCGGCGAAACCGTTATTGATGAAACAGGATATTTTGATATTGTACTGGCAAGGGTTAGCCAATCGGGGCAATTGGTGTGGTACAAAACATGGGGCATACCTGCCAGTACCGAAGCCGCTTTTTCTGCCCTTCAAACTGCCGATAACGGATTTTTAATTACCGGTTACAGCAACCTGTATCGCCCGGGCTACCCTATTAAACTGCTCCTCCTTAAAACCGATGACCAGGGCAACGAAATGGGCGTTACCTATTTTGGTGGCACATCTATTAACCTTGGTTATGATATTCAGCCCGCTGTTTATGGTAATTATCTTATTGGCGGTTTCACCTTTGTAGGACCCGATAGCCAGTTTTTCCTCATTTATACCAATGAACCCGCCCCTACCGCCACCCCACCACTCCACAGCGCCTTGCCTTTTGAGGTAAAGTTAGCGCCTTACTCCGGCACAAACAGCGCCGCCCCTACCCTACTGCTCACAGTACCACAGGCGGGCAACCTGCACCTGCATTTTTACAACCTCTATGGTCAGCAACTTACAGCCGGTTTACCCCAAACCCACTACCTTCCCCATGCCGGAAACCATCAAATTCCGCTATTGCTGCCACCCGGCGCTACAAACGGCTTATACTTTTGCGAGCTTAGGTTTACCGATACACAGGGTAAAACCTATGCTGCCACCCAAAAAATTATGGTCGGGCTTAGGTAGCCATCGGGCATTAACACCATCACCTACTGCTCCATTTACCTTTACAGACTCCCGTATAACTATGGTTCTTCAAAAAATTATTTACCCCTTTACCGCCCTTTTACTGGCATTTAGTTTGCTTGCCAATGCGTATTTTTATGACCGGCTCCATACCCAAACAAAACAATCTGCCAATGTTAAAACCGATTGCGAAACCATTAAAGAAGACTACGAACTGCTCAAACGCGATTTAGACCGAACACTGGCAAACCTAAAAATACTCAAACACCCCGATAACAAAGTTATACAACTTACCGGCACACCCCAGTTTGCCGGCATAGGCGCTGTGGTTATCTGGAACGCCACCACCAAAGCCGTGTATATAGATGCCGCCCTACTGCCACAACCACCGGGCGACAAGCAATACCAAGTATGGGCTGTAAACAAAGATGTTTACAAAAGTTTGGGCGTTTTTAACCGCCAGCCTGATAAAGAAACCCTGTACCGATTAACCAATACCGAAAAACCCGATGCCTTTGCGGTATCCTTAGAATTGCCCCAAGGCAGCCCCACTAATCAGCCCACCCAAATTTACGCCACCGGCAAAATGCCTGCTTTATAAAGAGCAAATACGGTTTATTGCGGGTTTTGTTTGCGGCAGATGGAAGTATCCGGCAGCAATGATACAACCGAACAACTTAAAGCCGAATTGCAGCAAATAAAAACATGGCTGCTGAAAGGGAAATAAGTCCTTACCTGAGCAAGGCTGAGCCGCTGCTGGGTAAACAAACCAAGGATTTAAATGGCTACTCATTTCGCAAGGCATAGCCTGACGCTAGCGGGATCAATATTAATTAAAAAATTATACATATCCCAATTGTCGAACTATACTATGGTAATTTGTTACAAGAACCCTTTTATCGTGGGTATTGATGTAACTGTTATGTGCTATCAAATTTCTTATGTTGGCCAGTTCATCAATTTTGGTAGAAATCCACTGCTGCGAAGGGAAATAGTTTTTGAATAAATCATTCCAGTTGTTTAAAATTAAATCTGCTAATTCTCTAAAATCTAAATAATACAACAAATCGTTACCTCTTTGACTCAGCCACTTGTTTTGTGCTTCATTTCGCTTCCTGTCGGTCACTTTTTTTTGCACACTTTGTGGTATAGTAATTAGGTTATAGTAATTAGAGCCATGCTTACTTGTAAAAGCATCATGAATAAACTTTCTTAGCGTATTTTCTATGCAATAGAGATACAGATAATTTTCTGACATTTCAACTCCCTTATCATAAATATCATTTGGTAGCCAATTTACACTTAGCTCATTTTGCATTAACTCAAGTAGATTATCATGCAATTCATCAAATTTTTCTGTTGCTGGGGCTATTGGATAAATGGTAACTTCATGTGTAAAATCCGGCTCTAATTCTTTTAGTACTTGAAGTAAACTTTCTTTTGCCTTAAAAGCATATTTTAGGTTGGCCACGGGCACATATAAATCTGTTACAAAATAATTATTCATTTTATATTTTATATTATTTAATTCATCATAATACGCTAAGTCCTGCCTTTGCTCAATTGAGTAAGCAGCTTCACAATTTCTTGATAGCATTTGAAACAAATTAAACGACGCAAAAAAATTCTCTATTATTGCGAATAGAGGCAATAATGCTATAATTAAAAAAGTTATCAGCATTACAATTACAAACTCATTGGTACAGTATGAAATGACCATAATTATACTTATGATAGGGATAGTCCACATAAATTTAATAAAAAAAACAAGATAGCTATTCTGTGTATAACCATAAGTGCTATCAACATATTGCTTAATTGCTTTTGCAAGTTGGGGTCCGCTATTAATTCTCATTTACCGATAGCCTATTGATTTAAATTTATTTAATAATGGAAATGCATTGCTATTAGCGCAACAAAATTAAACAGAAAGATTTTATCAACATGAGTGCCACACATTAAAAAAGAAAAGGGAAGCGATATGTTTGTAATTTTGCGAATTGCAAACCAAAAATTAAAACATATGCTTCCCGACATTCAACTCTTACCGTTATTGCAAGATATCCTGTCAGTTGCAAAGATAGAACAATTAAGAGACTTTTTAAACAGATTTATGTGCATCAGGTATGGCGTAAGTATTCGGAGTTTAAGCCGATACAGTTCGTGTAGTTTGCGTACATGGTTTCGATT
>DDVC01000152.1:4963-21433 GCA_002345145.1 Bacteroidetes bacterium UBA2322 | reverse complement strand
AGAAAACAGAGCGTTATCTTTCCCGAAACACTCGACCAAATCGTTGACCAAGATAATGCTACCCCTCTATATCTCCAATGTAAGCCAACTTTATTTTTACCTTCCCAATTTTCACCTCCCCCAAAAAAGTGGAGTAAAACGCTTGTATGTTGCTTAAATTAGCGTATTTTTGGCAAAAATTTGCAGTTTTTAGACGAACTGCCGTTGGTGGCAAGTGTAACGAACGACAACAAACAAAGGACAATTAGAGAAATATGAGAGAGACTTATCATGCAGGAACAACTTTGACAAAAGAACAGTGGGTTGACGCTTTGACTGATAAGACAATAACAAATCAAACTAACATCGACATTTTACAGACAATGTATTCGTTTGAAGGGCATAAAGCACCTGCAAGCCAAATTGGACTAATCTTAGGTTATAAAGGTAAATATTCTTCAAGTCCATTAAACTTGGAAATGGGTCGTTGGGGAAATAGACTAATACAAAAATATCCTTTCAATTTAACTAAAAGAGAAAATGGAACAGAGCGTAAATGGGATTTATTCTTTGACGGTTGGGGAGACAATAAATATTTCATTTGGAAATTAAAAGACGAATTAAAAGAAGCACTTGAAGAACTCAATTTGACAGGAGAACAACCATTTTCAGAAGAAATACCGACAGACTTTCAAGAGATTTTAATAGAAGGAGCAAAAAGGACAATTACTGTAAATTCATACGAACGAAATAATAGAGCAAGACAATTGTGTATCAGACATTATGGTCTAAAATGCCAAGTTTGCGACTTTGACTTTGAAAGAACTTATGGACACATTGGCAAGGATTTTATTCACGTTCACCATTTGACAAAAGTGGCAGACATAAAAGAAAAATATGAAGTTGACCCAATAAAACATTTAAGACCCGTTTGTCCGAACTGTCACGCTATGTTGCATAGACAAGAACCACCATTTACAATTGAAGAACTAAAAGAAAAACTAAACAAATGACGACTGAAATCACACGGACGAAAAGAACACCAGCCACCAACATTATGTTTGCAAAAAGGCGGGTGACGTGCTTCGTATGAACATTTGTACTATATTTGAACTGTGTGCTTCGTATCAACATTAGTGCTAAAAATCCGCCACTGCGGCAAGCCGAAACCGTCAGTTTGTCTAAAAACTACCCCACCCAAAACATTAAATAAAATTACTGTTTTAACCCAAAAAAGAAACTAAATCCCTTCCTTATTTCCATTTCATTGCGCAACTTTGACGGGCGCAAATCAAATGTCATCTGGCTAATGAAAAAACTCGTGCCCGACCACAATACCATTTCCAACTTTTGGCGCAACTAACTGCCGGTTATAAGTACAGCAGTTTGTTTACCACTAAAGCAACCGCAACAGTTCTGCCCATTTGTATGCCTTGGTAGCGCTGATACAGCGGAATTTCTGCCTGCAAAGAAAAATTCCACTGTTTGGTAGTGGTATAATTAATTTGCGGGGCAAAAAGCGCCAAATTAGAGCCGGTAGAAGAGCGCCATGTATCATTTTTGCTATCGGGCTGCCGCCACTCGTGCCTAAGCTGCCCAATAAATGTAAACCGGTGGTTTAGCGCCTGCGATACAAACAAAGCATTGTTATACAGTAATCCAAACTGGTAGTTTTGAGCATTAGGAAAAGAATAAACAGCCCTACTGTTCCAGAATAACCGCGTTTTTTTGTTTGGCAAGCCCTTATATACAAAAAAACCGCCCGTTAGCCCAAACGATAAAGTGCTGCTTTGCAGGTCAATGGGTAGTTCTTGGGCATTAACCACCTGCGGGTGCAGGGCAGTGGGTATGCGTATGCCCAGCATAGGGGTAATTTCCCACTGTGTGTGGTGGTGTTTATAGGCGGCGTACTTGGCTTGCAGGGTAACATCTGCCATGCCCCTTGCAGCAGCTACCGGGTTTTCTTGCGCTCCTAATGCGCTGTATCTGATAGTGCGATTACAAAAATAACCCGTTTCTATCTCTGCCGTAAGGCGGGGCGTAATGCCGTAAGCTACCTGAATACCCGAAAAATGGTAGTGAGCGCCCTCTATATAGCTGTAATGCTGTTTTTTACTGCCCGAATAAAAATGGTTGCCGTTTGAAAACTGGTAAAAACCCACCATCCTAAGCGAGTGTTGTACCAGTACACCCTGGTTAGCTGTGCCACCTGCCGGCGCACCGGGCATACAGCACTGTGCCCACGCCTGTAAAAAAGCGCCTAAAAAGCCTAATAAAACTAAAAACCGCTTCATAACTGCCTTATTAAGCCACAAAGGTACAATTTTAAACCACTGCTGTTTATGATAAAAATCATAAACAGCCGCTTATTAGTGTGCATGCATGAGGGAGGCGGAAGGTAGCGCGTCAAGCGCCATTCGGGTAAGCGCTTTAACCCATAGCGGGTGGGCATTAAGGCTTTCTACCAATTGTACTTTTTCGCCGCCCCAGTGGGTAAACTCCTCCTGATACTCCTCTCCAATTTCATAAATGGTTTCCAAACAGTCTGCCACAAAAGCGGGGCAAAATACGAGTATGCGCTTTTTACCTTCCTTAGCCAATTTTTCCAATACTTCTATGGTGTAGGGCTGTATCCAAGGGTCTTTACCCAGCCTTGATTGGTAGGTTACGGTAAATTTTTCGGCAGGTATTTGCAGTTTTTGGGCTATGGCTTTTGCAGTAGCCCAGCATTGTGCGCCGTAGCAAAACCGGTTTTGCGCATGTAGATTTTGGCAGCAATCGGGTTTAGTAAGGCAGTAGTTGTGGTTGTCTGCTTTTCTAAGTTGCCTTTGGGGTAAACCATGAAAACTAAACAGCACATAATCGTACTGTTCATGGTTATAGGCTTTGCCGCGCTCTGCAAAGGCATCTATAAACAATGGGTTATTGAAATAGCTGTTAATAAAATAAACCGGCGGAATGGTATGCCATGTTGCCATAATTTCCATTACCCGCTGGTGTATGGAGCCGGTGGTGGCAGAGGCATACTGCGGAAACAGGGGCAGTATAATATATTGGGAGCAGTTTTTATTGCGCAGGGCAGTCAATCCGTTTGTTATAGAGGGTTGTTGGTAGCGCATAGCAAGTTCTACCTCAAAAGCCATATCGGGTGGCGAGGCTTGGTTTAGGCTTTCTTGCAGCAGCAGCGCCAACTCTTGGCTGATGTATTTAAGGGGCGAGCCTTTTTCAGTCCATATTTCTTTGTAAGATTTTGCCGAGTTACCTGCCCTAAACGGCGAAATAATGCCTCTTACCAGCAACTGACGTGGCAACCAGGGTATATCTATTACCCTGCCATCGGTTAAAAACTCGTTGAGGTAGCGGCGCACATCGGCAGTTTTAAAGCTATCGGGCGTTCCTAAATTAACCAATAAGATGCCAATGGTTTCTTGCATAGGGGTTAAGTGTATTTGGTAACAGATTTACAAAACCGAAAAAAGGCAGTAAGGTTTACAAAAACAGGGTAAAGGCTATTGGTAGGTAAACAAAACTTCTTCCATTGGTTTTCGGGTAAGGTTGGGTATGGTAGCATTGGTGGGGGCATAACCTACCGGAATGAGCAAAAAAGGGCGTTCATTTTGGGGTCGTTGGAGTATTTGGGCTAAAAACTGCATAGGGCTGGGTGTATGGGTAAGCGCTACTAAACCTGCATGGTGTATGGCGGCAAGCAAAAAGCCGGTAGCTATGCCCACCGACTCGGCAACGTAATAGTTGTTTTGTTTATGTCCTTGTTCATCGGTTTCGTAGATGCGTTTAAACACCACTATCAGCCAGGGCGCTGTTTCTAAAAAAGGTTTTTGCCAGTTGGTATCAAAGGGAGTTAGGTCTTGCAGCCACTCGGCGGTCATTCGTCCGTGGTAGTTGAGGTATTCTTCCTTTTCGGCGGCTTCTCTAATTTGTTTTTTTAGGGTTGGGTTGCCAATGAGGCAAAAAGACCATGGTTGTTTGTGCGCTCCTGATGGGGCAGTGGAGGCAGTCATAATGATGTTTTGCATCACCTCTAAAGGCACGGGCTGGTCAGAAAACTGTCGTAACGTGCGGCGCCGGTGCATGAACTGCAAAAAATTTGCCGATTGTTGGCGCATTTCATCGGGCATTACATACTTCTGTTGATAGGGGATAAATTGATGGGGCATACGTTGTTATGTTTAACCCAATTGGGCAGACTTATTGAGCAGTAAAAAATCGGCAATAACCAAGGCTGCCATAGCCTCTACAATAGGCACGGCGCGGGGCAGCACACAAGGG
Source organism: Bacteroidetes bacterium UBA2322 (assembly GCA_002345145.1). Taxonomy (GTDB): domain Bacteria; phylum Bacteroidota; class Bacteroidia; order Chitinophagales; family UBA2359; genus UBA2359. The sequence goes on along the minus strand of DDVC01000152.1, from coordinate 17,167 downwards.
TCGTGCCTGCCTTTGCCTTCTACCACCACCGCATTACCCTGCACATCAACACTGGGCTGGGGTTTTAAAATGGTAGCAACAGGCTTAAACGCCACCCTAAAAAATATATCCATACCATTGCTGATGCCGCCCTGTATGCCGCCGGAGTTATTGGTATAGGTGGCTATGCTGCCCTGTGGAGTTTGGTAAAAAATATCGTTATGTTGGCTACCCAGCATGGCAGCGCCGGCAAAACCGCTGCCATATTCAAAACCCTTAGCGGCATTTATGCTCAGCATAGCCATACCCAGCCGGGCATGAAGTTTATCAAAAACCGGCTCGCCCAATCCGGCAGGCACACCGGTAATAACCGCGCTTACGGTGCCGCCTATGGTATCACCTTCTTTTCGCACTTGTTTAATAAGGGCTTCCATTTGTGCGGCAAGCGCCAAATCGGGGCAGCGCACCGGCGTAGCTTCTATATTTTGGAGGGGCAGTTGGCTGTATGGAGTTTGGAGCGCAAGATGCCCCACTTGGCTAACCCATGCCGTAGCGGTTATGCCATGCTGCTGCAAAAGCAATTTTGCCACAGCGCCGGCAGCTACACGGGCAGCCGTTTCGCGGGCAGAGGAGCGCCCGCCACCGCGGTAGTCTCTGTGTTTGTATTTTTGGTGGTAGGTAAAATCGGCATGAGAGGGGCGAAAACTGTGTTTCAGGTGGTCGTAGTCTTTTGAGCGCTGGTCGTTGTTTTTAATAAACAGGGCAATGGGTGCGCCGGTGCTGATGCCTTCATAAATGCCCGATAGGATTTCTATCTTATCGGGCTCTTTTCTTTGGGTTACTAATGCCGATTGTGCAGGGCGGCGGCGGTTTAACTCGGCTTGTATAAAGGCTTCTGAAATGGGCAACCCGGCAGGGCAGCCGTCTATAACCACGCCTATTCCGTACCCGTGCGACTCGCCAAAGGTAGTAATGCTGAATAGTTTACCAAATTGATTGCCGGGCATAACAAAAAAACGTAGTTGTGGCTTTTGCGGTTAATCGGGCGGTTAATCAATGCTTAACCTGTGGGTAAATTTTTTGCCGTCTTGTTTAAGCAAAACAAGGAAAGTGCCTTTTCGGTAAAGGTTAAACTCCGGTATCAGTTTGTTGTAAGTACCCGAAACCACTTCATCGTGCAGTTTAGCGCCCACTACATCGTAAACAATCAATTGGGTAGGCGTTTCATTGGGCAGGGTAAAGGTAAAGCGCAGGTAACCTTCTTTAAAATCGGGTTTTACCATAAATCCTTTCACCGCTAAGGGCTCGGCATTAATGAGCGATTTATCGCGCGAGTTAAGGGTTGACATATCAAACATATCGCAATCGGCAAGAGTAATTTGAACACTGGGATAAGAACTGCCCGAGTGGCTAAACGACTCCGTAGTCCAGTTTAAGGGTTCATTAGCCGGCGGTATGGTTTTACCGTCCATGTTTACCCAGCTACCGGTATAACCGCCCTCATCGGCTACGCCCTCGCGGCTGCCCATTCTTACGGTAGTTTGTTTGGTGTAGGTATTGCCAAATTCGTCTTTTTCTTGCGTAAGAATACGCTTGCTGCCATCGGGCATATCTTCTACAACAGCCCCTTCCGGTATTTTTACTATGTCTTCAATCTTCAATTGCTGATTGGCGGTAATAGTGGGTGTGTTGTCTAACTTTACCATATTAGGATTGGAGGCAAATGGCGAACCTTCGGGGCGCGAAATTTTAGACGGAATTTCCACTATTTCTTCGGTGGCAATGGTAATTTGTCTTTTAGAGCCGGCATTGGCGCGGGCTATACTGTTTTGGTCATAACCTAAGGCAGCAAGCACCGCATCTACATTAGCGCCGGCAGGCAGCAGCGTGTCTATGGTAACCATTTTGGCGTTTTCGGTATCGGTAATGAGCAGCCTTATGGTGTTGGTTTGCTGGGCGCGCAAGGCAGTTAGGGCAAAAAACAAAGCCAAAAGAGATACAAACAGTCTTATTTTCATGGCTAAAAATGCGTTTAAAGGTTCATTTACCACAAAAATACAGTTAAAGGAGCAGGTTTGTTGTAAGATGCAGGGTAAAAAGGCTAATTTTGCGCTAAATTTATAGTTTACATGCCCATACCCAGCAGCAAAGCCGAAAAAATAGCCAAGTTTAACCCCAGCGGCGTAGGTCAGTCCGTATCGGGTATTTTTGGACTGCCGTTTGATTATGCCGATTCAGAAGTGGTTATTATTCCCGTTCCGTGGGAGGTTACTACTTCTTATCGGGCAGGTACTGCACAAGGTCCCGAAGCCATTTTACATGCTTCGCCACAGCTCGATTTGTTCGATTTTGATGTGCCCGATGCATGGAAAATAGGTCTATACCTACTGCCCCTTAGTCAGGAGTGGAAACACAAAAACGCTCTATTGCGCGCAAAAGCCGCCCACTATATTGACTATTTAGAAAAAGGCGGAAAATTAGAAGGCAATATACACCTATATTCTATTTTAACCGAAATAAACGCTACCTGCTACCACCTAAACGAATGGGTTTGCCGCAATGCCTTAAAAATTTTAGCCGATGGTAAAATTCCGGTAGTACTGGGTGGCGACCATAGCTCGCCGCTTGGATTGATTGAGGCTTTTGCCCGCACCCACCCGTCTTTTGGCATTTTGCAGATTGATGCCCATGCCGATTTGCGTAAGGCATACGAAGGATTCGTTTTTTCGCACGCTTCTATCATGTATAATGCCTTGCAGTTTCCGCAGGTAAGCAAGTTGGTGCAGGTAGGCATACGCGATATTTGCGAGGAGGAAATACAAGTGGTGCAGCAATCAAACGGACGCATTATTCCCTACTACGACCATTTGCTCAAAGAAAGCGTGTATATAAAACGCAGCGGCACATGGGCAGAAGCCTGCGAAGAAATCATTAACCAACTGCCCGATAAAGTGTATGTCAGTTTCGACATTGACGGGTTAGACCCCAAGCTCTGCCCCAATACCGGTACTCCGGTAGCCGGTGGGCTGCAACTGCACGAAGCGTTTTACCTGCTTAGGCAATTAGCCATGTCGGGCAAAGAAATCATCGGGTTCGATTTGTGCGAGGTAGCCCCCAATCAATCCGGAGCCGATGAGTGGGACGCTAACGTGGGCGCTCGCATACTTTACAAAATGGCTGCCCTTGCCGGCGCTAAACGATTAGCGCCATAACCCTGCGCGCCGTATGGTGTGAAATATACCCAATGCAGCCGAGGTTTTGGGCAGAGTAAGGTATAGCTTGTTTACCGGTGTCTAAAACTTTTAGTATTGTGGCGTTGTTACTACCCAATTAGCCCCCAAACCAATGCAAGAGCAACTAACCACCACGCCCCAACTGCCCGCCATTAGCGAGTACGAAATAGCCTACCTCCAAGTTACAGGCGCACGCGTACACAACCTCCAAAACATAAACATAAACATACCGCGCAATAAAATGGTGGTTATTACCGGCATTAGCGGCAGCGGCAAATCATCGCTGGCGTTTGATACCATATATGCCGAAGGGCAGCGGCGTTATATGGAAAGCCTTTCGGCTTATGCGCGGCAGTTTATAGGCAGCATGGAGCGCCCCGATGTAGAACAAATTACCGGTTTAAGCCCGGTTATTTCTATTGAACAAAAAACCACCAATAAAAACCCCCGCTCCACAGTAGGCACCGTAACCGAAATTTACGACTTTTTGCGCCTGCTGTTTGCCCGTGTTGGCGAGGCATACTCCTATGTAACCGGGAAAAAAATGGTTCGGTTTACCGAAGAGCAAATCCTTAGTTTTATCCTCACCAATTTTGAAGGTAAAAAAATAGCGCTGCTGGCGCCGGTGGTAAAAGGCAGAAAAGGACACTACCGCGAGCTGTTTGAGCAAATCCTTAAACAAGGTTACCTAAAAGTGCGCATAGACGGCGTAATGCAAGATATTACCCCAAAAATGCAGTTAGACCGATACAAGGTACACGATGTAGAAGTGGTGATAGACCGCCTTGCCATTGAGCCCGATGTGCGGGCGCGCTTGGCGGCATCAGTAGAAACCAGCCTTAAAATGGGCAACGGGCTAATGATGGTAATAGAATACAACACCGGGCAAGTAGCACATTTCAGCAAACTGCTCATGTGCCCCAATTCGGGCATAGCATACAACGAGCCTTCGCCCAATACTTTTTCGTTCAACTCGCCCTACGGAGCCTGCCCCGAGTGCAAAGGTTTAGGCTCTGTATATGATATAGACATGCAATTGGTGCTGCCCGATGATACCAAAAACATCAATCAGCAAGCCATTAAACCACTGGGCGAAGTGCGCGAAACCCAAACCTTTGCCAAAGTGCGCGCCTTAGCACAAAAATACGAGTTCACCTTTGCCACGCCCATCAATCAACTTGCTCCCGATGCGCTCGATGTTCTCCTTTATGGCACACACAACAAAAAAATAACCGTTCCCGCCCAATCGGGCAGCGCAAGGCAGGTAGCGCTCGATTTTGAAGGTGTAGTCAATATCATAAAACGCTGCTTTGAAGACCGCAGCATGTCGGAAGAAATAAGGCGCTGGGCAGAATCGTTTATGGTAAACAAAACCTGCCCCACCTGCAACGGGCAACGCCTCAAAACCGAATCGCTCCACTTTAAACTAAACAACCTCAACATAGCTCAGGTGGGCAATATGGATATGGTACAACTGCACCAATGGCTTCACCACCTGCCCCAATACTTAGATGCCCGACAAAATGCCATAGCCAAAGATATACTGAAAGAACTCTATGCCCGAACCGGATTTTTGCTCAACGTAGGGCTAAACTACCTAAACCTTAACCGCCCTGCCCGAACCCTATCGGGCGGTGAGAGCCAGCGCATTAGGCTTGCTACCCAAATAGGCTCGCAATTGGTGGGCATTACCTACATCTTAGACGAACCCAGCATAGGCTTACACCAGCGCGATAACCACCGCCTCATATCCGCCCTTAAAGACCTTGCCAACGTGGGCAATACCGTATTGGTGGTAGAACACGACAAAGACATTATGATGGAAGCCGATTATGTAATAGACATCGGACCGGCAGCAGGTAAACACGGCGGGCAAATAGTGGGGCAAGGTTCGCCCGATGTTTTTGCTAAGTTAAACACCCTTACCGCACAATACCTCCGAAACGAGCGCTTTATTCCCCTACCCACACAGCGCCGAACCGGAAACGGCAACTGCCTTACCCTACACAATGCCACCGGGCACAACCTTAAAAACCTCACCGTTTCGTTTCCGTTGGGTACGCTTATTTGTGTAACCGGCGTTTCGGGCAGTGGTAAATCATCGCTCATAAACGAAACCCTCTACCCCATTCTTAACCAACATATTTACCAAGCCGTAAAAAAACCGCTGCCTTACAGCCATATAGAAGGTTTGCAATTTATAGACAAGGTTATTGAAATAGACCAATCGCCCATTGGCAGAACCCCAAGGTCTAATGCAGCCACCTATATAGATGTGTTTACCCCTATAAGACAACTGTTTGCCGATACGCCCGAAGCCAAAATACGCGGCTACAAAGCCGGCAGGTTTTCGTTTAACGTAAAAGGCGGCAGGTGCGATGTGTGCGAAGGCGGCGGCATGAAGGTAATAGAAATGAATTTTTTGCCCGATGTGCATGTGCTTTGCGAGCGCTGCTTAGGCAAACGCTATAACCGCGAAACCTTAGAAGTGCGCTACCGCGGCAAATCTATCAGCGATGTGCTCAACATGACCGTAGAAGAAGCCGTGCAGTTTTTTGAACCCCTGCCAAAAATTCACCTTATGCTAAAAGCCCTTCAAGATGTAGGACTCAACTACATAACCCTGGGGCAACCCGCCACCACCCTCAGCGGCGGCGAGGCACAAAGGGTAAAACTTGCCGCCGAACTGCGCAAAAAAGATACCGGTAAAACCTTTTACATCTTAGACGAACCCACCACCGGCTTACATTTTGAAGACATAAACATACTACTCCAAGTAATCCAAAAATTAGTAGATAAAGGCAATACCGTTGTTATCATAGAACACAACCTTGATGTGGTAAAAGTAGCCGATTTTGTAATAGATATTGGTCCCGAAGGCGGCTCCGGCGGCGGAACCATAGTTTGCAGCGGCACTCCCGAACAAGTAGCCCAACACCCCCAAAGCCATACCGGTCAGTTTCTTAAAACCGAACTCCTGCACACGCCACAAGTGGAAGTGGAGTTGCGAGTTTGAAAGGGACTGGCGGAGTAAAAAGGCGGCATCGGCGTATTGGCTGCCGGCAGGGCAGAGCCGATTTGTTCTATGTTTTAGGGTCTTTGTTTTGGAATAAATGTATCATTTTGTGGAAAACGCCCAATTTATAGCCTTATACCAAGCCATCATAAACGGCGGCTTGGCACACCAACTACCCGATACTATCTGCCAAAACTACCCACTTTTCGTTATTCACTTTCCAACGTCACCATAGCTTGCACGATAGCGGCAAAATCGGGCGCTTTAAGCGATGCGCCGCCTATAAGTCCGCCGTCCACATCGGGCTGGGTAAAAAGGGTAGGGGCATTAGCCGCATTGCAACTGCCTCCGTATAAAATGGTGGCATTTTCTGCTATGCTTTTACCGTAATTATCTGCTACCAACTGCCGTATAAAAGCGTGCATTTCTTGGGCTTGGTAGGGCTGTGCGGTTTTACCCGTTCCAATAGCCCAAACCGGCTCATAAGCAATAACCACCTGCTCAAACAAGCTGGGGCTGAGGTGAAACAGGCTTTGTTCTAACTGGGTGCGCACGGTATCAAAATGAGCGCTATCATTGCGTTGCTCTTCCTGTTCGCCACAGCAGAAAATGGGGTGCAGTCCGGCGGCAAGAGCGGCATCGGTTTTAGCCTTGAGCAGTTGATTGGTTTCGGCAAAATAGGCTCGTCTTTCTGAGTGTCCCAAAATAACGTAGGGTATGCCCATAGCTTGGAGCATAGGAGCAGCTACCTCGCCCGTATAAGCGCCCTGCGGCTGCTGGTGGCAGTTTTGAGCGCCGGTGTAAATAACAGGATTGCCTAAGTGTTCAAGACACTGCTTTACCTGACCCAAGTATAAAAACGGCGGACATACTACTACCCGCACTTGCTCGGGCAGGTTGAGCGGTTGGAGCAGGGTGTGTAATTCATGGCACAACGCTAAGGCTTCTGCCTGTGTTTTGTGCATTTTCCAGTTACCGGCAATAATTTTTTGGCGCATATATACTAAGGTGTTTGGCTTGTAAATGAGTATCGGGTAAATATAAAGAAACAGTAGGCTAAATAGACAATTCGTTTACTTTTGATTTTTCAAATATGTATTTAAGCATAGCGGTTTCGGCATCGGAGATGGTTTTGTTTCGGCGTGCATAAACGGCTTTAAGGGTGTGCAAAAATTGGTTAAACTGGTAGCTTACAAAACCCTGCGAGCCACCCCACGAAAACGATGGGATATATTTAGGTGGAAAACCACTGCCAAAGATATTGCACCCTACGCCCACAACCGTACCGGTATTAAACATGGTATTGATGCTGCATTTAGAGTGGTCTGCCATAAATAAGCCGCAAAACTGCTGCCCGGTATTAATGTATTGCTCCTGTGCATAACTCCATATTTTTACCTCGCTGTAATTGTTTTTGAGGTTAGAGTTATTGGTGCCGGCACCCAAATTGCACCACTCACCCAAAACCGAGTTGCCCAAAAATCCGTCGTGGGCTTTATTAGAGTAGCCCAAAATTACCGAGTTGCTAACCTCGCCACCCACTTTTGAATGAGGGCCTATGGTGGTATTAGTATAAATTTTAGCGCCCATTTTTACCTGAGCATGTTCGCCCAGCGCAAAAGAACCTCTAATAATAGCGCCTTCCATTATTTCTGCTCCTTTGCCCACATAAATAGGACCTTGCGAGGCGTTTAGAATGGCACACTCCACACTTGCGCCCGGCTCAATAAACACGGCATCGGGGTTAATAACCTGATTGGTAGGGCTAATGGGTGCTGAAGTTCGGTTTAAAGTGAGCAGTTCAAAATCTTGTTGAATGGCTACTCCGTTTAGGCTGTAAATATCCCAGAGGTAGTTAATTTTAAGGAAAGGTGCATCGGGCTCCTGCCGTTTAAAATCGTCAATAATGGGTCGTACCTCGCCCGATGTAGTGTGCAGCAGACTGGGAAACTTGCCCTCTACCCGCAGCGCCAGCACGGTATTGCCGTGGGTAATGGCATGGTTGGGCTGAAGCCGCGCTATTTGGTAAGCCAGTGAGGCATTTGGCAGCACGGAGCCGTTAATAAACACGTTATCCTGCTCTAAATGCAGCGGGTAAAGTGGCTGAAGGTATTTTACGGTAAGGGTAGAGGTGGTTTGAGAGAAATAGGTTTCCCATTTTTGGCGTATGGTTAAAATACCCAATCGTATATCGGCTATGGGGCGGGTGGTGGTAAGGGGCATTAACTGCTGCCGTGCTTTGCCGTCAAAGAGAATAAAATTCATTAGGGGGCTCAATTTTTTGGGTAAAAATAGCCTTTTTTGGGCAGTTGGTTGTTATTTCAATATATTTTTAAATCGGGTAGAAAGTAAAGGGTAACACATCCTCTACTCCCTATTTGTGAAAGCCAATTTTTGGTTAGGTGGTCAGCAGCAGAATACCCTGCCTGTTGGTTGCTCATACAAGAACACAAGTGGTGGGTGTGGTAATGGTTAATGTATGTTGTTTTGTTTTAACGGCATTACCATACCCAACCACAGGTAAGGTTATGGTTAATCCTTCATTTCGGACTGCATAAGCTCCATAAATTGGGCAAGCGACATAGCGCCCTTATCACCTTCCTGCTGGCGGCGCACTGATACGGTTTGCTCTTCGGCTTCTTTTTCGCCAATGATGACCTGGTAAGGTATTTTTTGCATGGCGGCATCGCGTATTTTTCTGCCTATTTTTTCGTTTCGCAGGTCCACATCGGCTCTAAAACCGTTTTGGGTAAGGGTTTGGCACACCTGCTGGGCATAATCGGTAAATTTTTCGCTAATGGGTAGCAGGGCTACTTGTTGCGGGGCTAACCACAGCGGAAAATTGCCGGCGCAGTTTTCTATCAGTACGGCAATAAAGCGTTCAAACGACCCAAAAGGTGCGCGGTGAATCATAACGGGTCTGTGGCGTTGGTTATCAGCGCCTATATATTCCAATTCAAATCGTTCGGGCAGGTTGTAATCTACCTGTATGGTGCCAAGCTGCCAGGAGCGCCCCAGTGCATCTTTCACCATAAAATCGAGTTTAGGACCATAAAAAGCGGCTTCGCCATATTCTATCACCGTTTTTAAGCCCTTATCTCGGGCGGCTTCTATAATGGCGTTTTCGGCTTTTTCCCAGTTTTCGTCGCTGCCTATGTATTTGGCGCGGTCTTCTTGGTCGCGCAAGGAAACTTGTGCGGTAAACTCGCCAAAACCTAATTTACCAAACACCAGCGTTACCAAGTCAATCACATTTTTAAATTCGTCTAAGAGTTGTTCGGGCGTACAAAAAATGTGGGCATCGTCTTGGGTAAACCCTCTTACGCGCAGCAGCCCGTTCAGCTCGCCGCTTTGCTCATATCGGTAAACTGTGCCAAATTCTCCCAATCGGAGGGGCAGGTCGCGGTAAGAATACTGTTGGGTGCGGTAAATTTCGCAGTGGTGTGGGCAGTTCATGGGTTTGAGGAAATACTCTTCGCCCTCGCGCGGGGTATGGATAGGCTGAAACGAATCTTTACCATACTTGGCGTAGTGCCCCGATGTTACGTAGAGGTCTTTTTTGCCGATATGGGGCGACAGTACCATTTTATAGCCGCGTTTAGCCTGTTCATTGCGCAGGAAATCCTGGAGCAGCTCGCGCAGTTTAGCGCCTTTTGGCAGCCATAGGGGTAAGCCCTGCCCTACGCGGTCGCTAAAAGCAAACAGTCCCAGTTGGGTGCCCAGTTTGCGGTGGTCGCGGTTTTTGGCTTCTTCTAAAAAGTGCAGGTACTCATCAAGGTCTTGCTGTTTTGGGAAACTGATGCCGTAAATTCGGGTAAGTTGGGGTCGGTTTTCATCGCCGCGCCAGTAAGCGCCGGCAATGTTGAGTACTTTAACCGCCTTTACATAACCGGTGTGCGGAATATGGGGACCGCGGCATAAGTCCACAAAACCGCCTTGGGTATAAAAGGTAATATCGCCGTCTTGCAGGTTGTCTATCAGTTCGGTTTTATATTCGTTGGTTTGGTAAAATTGGAGCGCTTCGGTTTTAGATACGTTTCGGCGCAGGTAGGCGTTGTTTTGGGCGGCAAGTTTAAGCATCAGTTTTTCAACTGCTTCCATTTCTTCAGCTTTTGGAATATGCCCGCCAAAGTCTATATCGTAGTAAAACCCGTTGTCTATGGGTGGACCGATGGTAAATTTTGCGCTTGGGTAAATGGTTTGAATGGCTTCTGCCAAAAGGTGAGCCGATGAGTGCCAGAAGGTATTTTTACCATCTTTATCGTCCCAGGTAAGGAAAGTTACCTGTGCATCGGTGGTAATGGGTCGGGTAGCGTCCCAAACTTCGCCGTTTACCTTAGCGGCTAATACTTTTTTTTCTAAACTGTTGCTGATAGATTTGGCAATTTCCAGTCCTGTTGTTCCTTGGGGGTACTGTTTTATTTTGCCATCCGGAAAAGTGATGTTAATCATTATGCTGTTCAAAATTGTGAATTATCAAATGTGGGCGCTTGCTGTTTTGTTGTTGAATGTTTTTTTGCGCATCAAAAATAACCCGCAAAGTTACTTATTTACCCGATTTAAGGCTTCCTCTGCAAGGGTAAGTTTGGGGTCAAATTTAAGGGCGCTCAGGAAATCGGTTTTGGCATCGGCGGTTTTGCCCAATTTTTCGGCACATAAGCCGCGCATATAGTAGGCTTTGGCATAGGCCGGCGAAACCCTTATGGCTATGTTAAAATTTTTGAGGGCGGTTTCGTAGTCATTTTGGTTGTAGTATATATAGCCGGTGTTGTAGTGGGCATCGGGGTATTGCGGTTCTATGAGTACAATTTTTCGGTACGTATCTAATGCATCTTTGGTTTTACCGGTATTTTGCAAAAACAGCGCTTTGCCGTAGAGGGCTTCTATACTAAGTGAGTCAATTGCAAGGGCTTTGTTGTAATGGGTGAGTGCATCGGGATTATTTTTTTGGGCAAGCAGGTTAGCCAGCACCATGTAGCCGTTGTAAAAATCGGGGTCAAATTTTGTAGCTTTTTTGAGGTAATCAATAGCTTTATCGGTTTCGTTTTTATCGCGGTAGGTCATGCCTGTCCAAAACAGAGCGGCGGCATTATTGGGCTGTGCGGCAATCACTTTTTGCAGGGTTTCAACAGCCGGCTCATACTGCTGCACATAGTAATAGTATTTGCCCAATTCGGTTTTAATGTTCATGCTATCGGGCAGCAGTGCTTGGGCTTTTTCCAACAATCGGATGGCAGTTTTGAGGTCGGTTTTGGTAAAAAACACTTCGGCGGCGGCAAGGTAATAAAGGCTGTTTACCGAGTCAATGGCAAGGGCGCGGTAAAAATCGGCGGCGGCAAGGTTGGGAGCATTAGCTTTGGCATATACGCTTCCGCGCAAAAAGTAGAGCTGTGCATTAGCAGAGTCTTGGCTGATGCGCTGGGTTAGCTGTTTAATTTGTGGTATGTTGTTGATGCTCATTTCGGCGGTGGTATCTTCCGCTGCATCGGCTTGGTTTTGCTGTTCCGATGCCGGGGAGTTTTGCCGGCAACCTGTAATACCAGCCATAACCGCCAAAACTATCCACCCGATGAATAAATATAGGAAGTGTGCTTGTTTCATACGCAGCGCAGAATGGTAAAAATGGGTTAAACGCATGGTTAAAAATCGGTTTGTATGCAAAATGTCTGCATAAAGCAACTCATTGGGCAACTGCAAGGTTTATGGGCGACATATTTACCAAACTAAATTTGCTGTGTGCCGACAAATTTTGGGCAGTATTGGTTACCTTTGCCAAACAAAAAAGGGGGTAAAGCCCCAAACTCGCCTTCACTTGCCCGCCTGTTTGCCTATGTTTTACTGAATGACGGCATTTAAACTGCAAAATTAGCATAATTTACCCGCACTGCCAAGTAATGCCAATGGTAAGTGGTAAAGAGTGAAAAGTTATGAGTTAGGAGTTATGAGTTATGAGTTAGGAGTTATGAGTTATGAGTT
>DDVC01000152.1:0-4727 GCA_002345145.1 Bacteroidetes bacterium UBA2322 | reverse complement strand
AGTTAGGAGTTATGAGTTATGAGTTAGGAGTTACCGAATACTACGTACTATCTACCCACTACCAACTAAATTACACATGCAATACAAACTATTAGGCAAAAGCGGACTCAGGGTATCGGAGCTGTCACTGGGCACTATGACTTTTGGCGAAGAATGGGGCTGGGGAGCTTCTATGCAGGAGTGTAGGCTCATTTTTGATGCCTATGCCAATGCCGGTGGCAATTTTATTGATACTGCCAACTACTACACGCAGGGTAGCAGTGAGAGTATTTTGTCGGATTTAATTAAAACCGACCGCGATTATTTTGTGCTTGCCACCAAATATACGCTCAACATGAACCCCAATAACCTAAACAGCGGCGGTAATCACCGCAAAAATTTGGTGCAATCGGTAAATGCCAGTTTAAAACGCCTTGGTACAGATTATATAGACCTGCTTTGGCTGCACGCTTGGGATTTTACCACTCCCGCCCAAGAGGTTATGCGCTCCTTAGACGACCTTATAAGACAAGGTAAGGTGTTGTATATAGGCATTTCTGATGCTCCGGCATGGATAGTGGCTCATGCCAATACCTTAGCGGAACTTAGCGGCTTAACGCAGTTTATAGGGCTGCAAATTCAGTACAACCTGTTAGAGCGCACCGTTGAGCGCGATTTGCTGCCTATGGCAAACCACTTTGGTATGTCGATATTGGCATGGGGACCGCTGGCAGCGGGTATTCTTACCGGTAAATACAATGCCGATACTACCGAAGATACCCGATTAAAGCCCGATAACCCCCGACTTACCGAAGCCAATTTAGCTATTGCCCAAACAGTAGTAACCATTGCTCAACAAATAGGCGCTACTCCCTCGCAGGTTGCCCTAAACTGGGTAAGGCAACAAGCCCCCAACATCATACCCATCATTGGCGCACGAAAACTACCGCAATTGCAAGACAACCTAAATTGCCTTAACTTTACCCTCTCTGCCCAACACCTAACAGAGCTAAACACGTGCAGCCAAATACCATTAGGCTTTCCGCACGACTTTTTGCAATCGGAAAACGTGCGCAAAATTATTTTTGGCAACAACCTAAACCGGCTCAATTTTTAACAAAGGTAAAAAAAAATGCGCCGCATATACAACTCTCCAACAAAACCGTTATCTTTGCACCCAATTTTTTTGCATAGCACAAATAACCAAGCAATGGAACAGATTTTAAAATACGTGGAGGAACAACTGCTGCCTAAAACTCAATTTCCTGATTTTAAACCGGGCGATAACATCACCGTTCACTACAAAATTATTGAAGGCGATAAAGTTCGTACCCAGCAGTTCAGGGGCAATGTGATTCAAATAAAAGGCGGTCCGCAAAATGCCAAAAGAACTTTTACCGTTCGCAAAATATCCAGCGGTGTAGGCGTAGAGCGTGTTTTCCCCATTGGCTCACCCAATATTGAAAAAATTGAAATAAACAAATATGGCAAGGTGCGCCGCGCAAGGTTGTTCTACCTTCGTGATGCACAAGGTAAGCGCGCCCGTATTAAAGAGCGCAAAATGCTCACCGGCAACAAAACCGGCAATTAACATTGCGCCCATATAGGACATAGCCGATAGCTGTTCCACCACCATATACACCTTATCACTTAAAAGGCTGCACCCGATTTTTATGCGGGTGCAGCCTTTTTTAGTTAGCGGTTGGCACAAACTAATTATCCTTTTTCTTGGTCTTACCTAAATTCTTTGTTTTAAACGCAAAGTTCAGCGCAAAGGTGGCAAACACTTTGCGTTCTTTGCGGTTTTTCTTTGTGTAAAATCTTACCAATTAGCCTGCAAATACGCCATGAACCTGCATGGTGGGCTGTACAAGTAGCTATTATTTTTCAAAAATCTGTGTAAATCAGCCGCATCTGTGTTATCCGTGTGCTAATTGCTGCCGGAATCTTACCAATTTAGGCTGGAAATACGCCATAAATTTGAATTGCAGACAGTACCTAAGTAGTTACTAGTACTCATTGTTTCTTACCCCTGTCATTAGCGCGGCAAAAGCCAAATCGGGATTTCCGGCATCTATCAGTTGCAGGGCGTATTGGTGTAGGGCTTGCTGTAAAGCATCGGGTTGTTGGGCATATTGGCGGTGCAGTGCAGCTACATGGGGCAGGGCGGCGGCTTGCAATACGGCATCGGCATCGGGCAGTTGGGTAAAGGCGGCTAATTGTGCTAAATGATTGCCCGTTAGCACGGCGCTATGCCTTATAGTTGGCGGAAGTTGGTCAAACCCAATACCTATCTTGTTAAAAGGTTGGTAAATATGGTGTATGGCATTGCCCGATGCCCTGCAATAAAAAGCTCTGCCCATGCGCGCCATAAGGTCTATTTTATGCGGGTCTATGCGTTGTTGCTCATCAAGTACGGTTTCGCTTATGTGCATCAGCAGCACTTGGCACACCACTAAGTTACCGGCACCCGGTTTTTCGCCCAGCGAAATAATATCGGTAACTTTGCACTCCATTTGCACCGGCGATTCTTTTACCCTAAACGGCTTTACCAATTGGGAGGGTAGGGGGGTAAATCCGGCTTTTTCAAACTCGCTTATCTGCGGCGGGTAGTCTATACTGCACAAAGCCATTTGGCGCACAATATCGTAAGTAACCACATTTATAACCACCTCGCGGGTGGCAAGCACATTGGCTAAGGTGTCTTTGGTGGTATTGTTGCCCACCCGCCTGTTTGAAGAAAATACGGCTATGGGCGGATTAGAGCTAAACATATTAAAAAAACTATACGGTGCAAGGTTGGGTATGCCTTCCGGGCTAATGGTGCTGGCAAAACAAATGGGGCGCGGCGCTACTGCCCCCAGTAGGTACTGGTGCAAATCGGCGGTAGGTATAGCGCCGGGGGTAATGGTGAGCATAGCTGTAAATTGGCAGGTTTAAACAAGGTGAACGCAAGTGGTTTAAACAACATGCAAAGATGCGGTAAAAATTTTACCTTTGCACCCTGTTTGGCATAAAGCATTGCAGTAAATAGAAAAAACCGGCTTTTGAGCCATTCGTTTTACCTCAGTTTATAACCAATTACCCCATGCGCTATACCCAATACCGGCATTTTTCGGCACAACTACAAAACGGCGAAACCTCTTGTGTGGCGGCAGTAACCCACTATTTGCAGGCAATAGCCAACAGCCAAAACCTGAATGCCTTTTTGGAAGTTTTTGCCGATGAGTCCTTGCATCGGGCTGCCCAATTAGATGCAGAACGGGCATCGGGCAAACCAACAGGTAAACTGCATGGTATGGTTGTTGCCATAAAAGACGTATTGTGCTATAAAGGACATAGGGTAACTGCTGCCTCGCGCATATTAGAAGGTTTTACCTCACTTTATTCTGCCACCGCCATTGAACGCATTTTGGCTGAGGGGGCTATTATAATAGGCAGGCTCAACTGCGATGAGTTTGCTATGGGTTCTACCAACGAAAACTCGGCTTATGGCAATGTGTGCAATGCTGCCGATACTACCAAAGTGCCCGGCGGCTCATCGGGCGGCTCGGCGGTGGCTGTGCAGGCGGGGTTGTGCATGGCAGCCCTTGGCAGCGATACGGGCGGCTCAGTTAGGCAGCCGGCTTCTTTTTGCAATGTGGTAGGGGTAAAACCTACTTACGGGCGCATTTCAAGACATGGGTTGATTGCTTATGCTTCTTCTTTTGACCAAATAGGCACGCTCACTACCAATATACCCGATGCGGCTTTGCTCTTAGAGGTAATGGCAGGGCATGATGATTTTGACGCTACAGCATCGGCAATGCCTGTGCAGCCTTACAGCCAACTGCTGCAACTGCCCGACGAGCCGCTCCAATTGGCTTATTTTGAAGAAACCATTGCCCACCCGGGGTTAGACCCCGAAATTAAACAACAAACCCAACAGCTATTACACAGCCTTAGCGCTCAGGGGCATACGGTTACGCCGCTTAGGTTTCCGTATTTAGATTATGTAGTGCCTACTTATTACATACTTACCACTGCCGAAGCCTCTGCAAATTTGCAGCGATACGATGGCATACGCTACGGCTACCGCAGCCCCGATGCCCATAATTTAGAAGAGGTTTACACCCTCAGCCGCACACAGGGTTTTGGCAAGGAGGTAAAACGCCGCATTATGCTGGGTACTTTTGTACTTAGTTCGGGCTATTACAATGCTTATTATGCTAAAGCGCAGCGCGTAAGACGACTACTAAAAAACGCGGTAAATGATGTTTTTGCTCAGCGCCACCTGCTGCTTATGCCCACTACGCCCACTACCGCCTTTAATTTAGGCGACAAAGCCTACCAAAATCCTATAACCATGTACCTGAGCGATATTTACACCGTACTGGCTAATTTGGCAGGTGTGCCGGCTGTTTCTTTACCTCTTTTTACCCACTCAAACGGACTGCCCTTTGGGGTGCAGCTCATGTCGCCTTATTTTAAAGAAGCTAACCTGCTGGCAACCTCCCAATGGCTGATGCAACACCACACAGCCCATTAATGCCCGATGTGATTGATGTTTTAGTTGTGAGTGTAGATACGTACAGCCTTGCGTCTTTTAAGAGCGATGAGAGTTTAGTAGGGTGCAGCCCCGGTTTGATGTGCAAATGGAGATAACTACCCCTGTTTTCAGCAAAAAAGCACACAGCTCACGCGGATTAAACAGATAAACGCGGGTAAAAGTGAATCATTTACCCAATTGAGCCTTTATTTTTTAAAAA
>DDVC01000183.1 GCA_002345145.1 Bacteroidetes bacterium UBA2322 | reverse complement strand
AAAATCGGCGTTAATTAGCGCCATCCGTGTTATCCGTGTGCTAAAATTTGCCGGTTTTGCGCTCCTACCTTTGTGTACCGGTTTACATCAAACCCGGGTAACCCCCCTTTGTATGTCCATGTAGCCTTGTCTTGGGTAAAAAACAACACACTCCCCGCTAAATGGAACTGTTTTTGTGCTTTAATTGTTTTTTCTTACTAAAAGAGCCTACTTTTGTTGAAACAAACAAGTTATCTTCAAAATTTTTAACCCATTTTTACTTAACACAAAATACATTTTTATCATGTTTAAAAAATTATTCCAAATTACCGCTTTATTGTCGGTTATGTTGTTTTTCAACTCGTGTGGTTACAACCGCATGGTAGCCCTTGACGAAGAAGTAAAATCGGGCTGGGCACAGGTAGAAAACGCCTATCAACGCAGAGCCGATTTAATCCCCAATTTGGTAAATACCGTAAAAGGGGCTGCCAATTTTGAGCAAGAAACCCTAACCAAAGTAATAGAAGCCCGTTCAAAAGCCACCGGCATTACCATTGACCCAAGCAAAATTACCCCCGATGCCATTCAAAAATTTCAGGAAGCCCAAAACGAACTCAGTGGCGCTTTGTCAAGGCTGCTTGTTAGCGTAGAAAAATATCCCGAGCTAAAAGCAAACCAAAACTTCCTCGATTTACAATCACAGTTAGAAGGCACAGAAAACCGCATTTCGGTAGCCCGAAAAGATTTTAACGAAACAGTTAAAACCTACAATACCTATATTCGCAAATTTCCTAACAACCTCATTTCGGGTATGTTTGGTTTTGAACAAAAAGGCTACTTTGAAGCCGATAAAGGCAGCGAAAAAGCCCCAACCGTTGATTTTGGTAAATAAAACCTCTGTTTATACCTAAAACGGCAAAAGACACAACCGCTAAACAAGCCGTGTCTTTTGCCGTTATAAAAATACAGTAATTGCTCCACACTCAGCCCAAGTAACAACCTTTATGCTTAGCGCCAAAGATTTTTTTACCCTTCAGGAACAGGAAGCCATTGTTTGCGCCATACGCAATGCCGAAATGCAAACCTCCGGCGAAGTGAGAGTACATATAGAAGACACCTGCCCCATAACGGCGCTTGACCGAGCTGCGGCAGTTTTTGCCACCCTACAATTGCACAAAACCCAACAGCGAAATGGCGTATTGTTTTACATTTCGGTACAAGACCACCAGTTTGCCGTATTAGGCGATGCCGGTATTAACCACATAGTACCGCCCGATTTTTGGGAAAACATAAAAAATGAGGTATTACTACACTTTAAGCAAGGTAAATTTGTGGAGGGACTTGTAGCCGGCATTACCGCCGCAGGGGATCAACTACACCGGTTTTTTCCTTACCACCACAATGATACAAATGAATTGCCCGATGAAATATCTTTTGGAGCCGATTTGCCTAACAAATAGCTGAATGAATAACCACACCCACCCCTACCTCGGTTTATCTTCTTTGTTATCCTGTATGCGAATTGTATTTTTTATTGTTTTACACTGCTTATTGTTGGCTGCACCGGCAAACAACTTGCTCGCCAAATCAAACATACCTGCCCGCCCCACGCCACCAAGGTTGGTAAACGATTTTGCCAACGTTATTAACGATGCACAGGAGCAAAAATTAGAGCAAAAATTAGTAGCTTTTAATGACTCTACCTCTACCCAAATAGCCGTAGTTACGGTTACCTCTTTAAACGGAGATGCCCCCTATAATTTTGCCCGCGAAATTCTTGCTCAGTGGGGAGTGGGGCAAAAGAGCAAAGATAATGGCGTAGTAGTTTTAGTAGCGCCCAATGAGCGCCAAACTTTTATCAGCACCGGATACGGCGTAGAAGCCGATTTAACCGATGCCCGATGCAGGCGAATTATAGAAAACTATATGATACCCCAATTTAAAGAAGGTAACTATTATGCCGGCATAGATGATGCCACCAATGTTATTATGGGCATACTATCGGGGCAGTTTACCCCCGATGACAACCCTAAAAAAAGCGCCAATTTATGGATAGCCCTGCTTATTTTTGTTGTTTATCTGTTTATCGTCATACTCATCATCAAGGTATCCGTTAGTATGCGCCGCGCCGCCGGCGGACGCACATACAGCGGCAGGGGGGCAGGCAGCACCGGTCCGGTAATTGTACACTGGGGCGATGATGATTTTGGCAGTTTTTCGGGCGGTTCGGGTTCTTTTGGTGGTTTTGGCGGTTTTGGCGGCGGTTCGGGTGGCGGCGGTGGTGCCGGCGGTTCATGGTAAATATCACTTGCAAGACAATCTGAGGAACCGAAGAACAACCGGCTCTTGTAAATTGCCAAAAACTACCCAATCCTTAACATTTTAGGTGTGTGTATGTTATCTTATGTAAAGGTCTTTTCGGATAAAGAAAGACCTAAGGATAATGCCGTATTTTTCTAATTCTTTCCGGATGGTTGAGTTTACTTTAAGCTGCCAGTAGTATCTGCCGGGGTTGAGTTGTGGCAATGGCACGGTAAAAAGAGTTTGGTTTTCGGGGAGAAGGTGATTTTTAAGTATAAAATCGCCTTTGTTGTTTTTAATGGTAAGTATCAAGCGTTGAGGCAGCGGATTTTGCAATTGAATAACAAAATTGCCTTTCACATTGGCTTCGTGTTCAGGACTTAGCACCTGTATCAACTGCTTTTGTGGATCAGCAGATGTACTTCGTTTGGTAAAAGGTTCAAACTCTTCTGCTACGGCAAATGCCGCTTCAAGTTGCAGTGGGGAGTAATCAGCAGGTAGGTAGGGGAACAAGGCATGAATTGCTTTTTGCTCATCGGGCGAAAACAGTTCGTCTTCAAGCTCATCGGCAAGTTGTTGCGCTTTCTTCATAGCCGATGCAGATTGTTCATCGGCAATTTGTGTTACAGCATCTGTAATGAGTTTTTCCATAAGCGCCTGCCGCGCAAAAGGCAAACTATTATTTATTTTATGCCTTATTAAACTGAGTTTAGGCTCTTTTAATTTATTGGCAAGATACTTTCTGATATCGGATAAATAGATGGATTGCATGAATTTAGAAAATTATCGATGTTTAGAAATGAATTTTTTTATAAAATCAATATGATGCCATTCTTTGTTTAGTCTTTTTCTGAGAGCATTGCGCAATTGTACTCTACAATGATGAAACTGCCCATAACCCGCTTCGGTAGAGGCGGCAACTTTAGTTTCTTGAATTACATTTTTCATTTTTTTGTTTTCAAATACGTAATGTTTAAACAAGGTCTGACAATTTTGGGGCAATGTGTTAATTACCTTTATCACAAACTGCAACAACTCGGTGTAAGATATTTCTGCTTCTGTTTTTTCGGGAGCTTTTGGGTGCAATATAGGATTTGAGGTATTGGCAGGATTGGGCGAGAAATCAGTGGTTACGGTTTTATTTGCCGACAACTGTTTCAGCCATGTTTTTCGGGCTATACCCATGATGTACTGTTGGTAGGTTATTATTTTTTGTGTTTTGCGGTTTACTAACTTAAAATCGGGGTCAATACATTTTTGTCGGAATTTTTCAAGGGTTTCCCACACAAGCTCTTTTACCTGATAATGTTGTCCTTTATTGTTTGATAGATATTTTGCTGTAGGTAGATAAAGTTCTTTATACACACTCAACATGATGTTGAAATTACCGTCTCGAAAGGAGGTAATAATATATTCGTTTATAGATTGCTGGTCGGCTGAACCGGCTCGCTTTTTCATACAATACTATGTTCTATTTTGTTAAAAAATCTTAGGCAAAATTGAGATTTTTTTTTCTCTTTTTTACTTTTTTTTCAAATGCCCGTATTTTTTCTAAAATCAAAACAAAAAGCCGATATTGATTGTTAAAAAAGGCGCTTTGATGTATTTAAAGCGATACCTTATTTTCCTCTTAAGAATCATTAAATCTGCCAATATGACTCATTTACAAGAAGGCGCTCCCGCCCCCGCATTTACCGGTGCCGACCAAAACAACGCCACACACTCACTTGCCGATTTTGCCGGTAAAAAGGTAATACTGTATTTTTACCCCAAGGATGACACCCCCGGCTGCACGGCGCAAGCCTGCAACCTGCGCGACAACCACGAAGCCCTAATCCAAAAAGGTATGGTGGTGCTGGGTGTAAGCCCCGATTCGGTAAAATCGCACGGTAAATTTGCCGGTAAGTTTAACCTGCCTTTTCCGCTCCTTGCCGATGAAGACCAATCCATAGCCAATGCTTACGGCGTTTTTGGAGAAAAAACGTTTATGGGCAAAAAATACATGGGTATTCACCGCACTACCTTTGTTATTAATGAAAATGGTACAATTGAAAAAATCTTTTCAAAGGTGGATACTAAAAATCACACACAGCAAATTTTAGATGCCCTTGCACACTAAATTGCGCCGCATTAGGCAACTGAATTGTAAGATTACCGACCCCTACCCATAAAAATCGGGTATATTACCAACTTTATTCCCCCAAAAAGTTTTACATTAGCAACTTATTTCAGCATCAAAAAAATCACTTCTGTCTTATGATTAAAAAAGTACTACTCCTTTCTTTGTTCCTTTTTTTTAGCATGGCTGCATGGAACAGGCAATACGTGCATACCAACAGCACACAGCCGCCACTTGGCAGAACCGGCGCTCCCACTGAGCTGACTTGTGCCGGTGCCGGTTGCCATGCAGGCGCACCCAATACCGGTTCGGGTTCGGTGAATATCATTTTTTCGGGCGATGGAACCGGCTCCCAATACACTCCCGGCAACACGTATGTTATTGGGGTTACGCTTACCGGCGGCATTCGTTATGGTTTTGAAATGGTTGCCCTTAACAGCTCTAACCAAAGTGTAGGAACTTTTATAGGTAACGCCCCCAACCTTACCGGCACCGGATCTCAAAATAACCGCCAGTATATTTTTCACCGAAATATACCCAACCCTTACACCGGCAATTTTACCTTCCAATGGACTGCACCTGCTACTGCCGAAGGACCCATTACCTTTTACGCAGCCGGAAACGCCGCCAATGGCGACCTTACCGGAAACGGCGATTTTATTTACACCAAAACCCTTACTATTAACCCCGTTGCAGTGGGCATAGATGACCCATCTACCCTACCCAATAGCGCTCTTGCCGTTTACCCAAACCCCATAACCGACAATGCGCTCCATGTGCAGTATAATCTTGCTACTGCCCAAAACGTAATGGTTTCGGTTTTTAACCTGCACGGGCAATTACAGGAAGTGCTGTACAATGGTACACAAAATGCCGGAACGGTAAACCAAAACCTCAGCATAAACAAGGCTAACTACCCCCAAGGTTTGTATTTGCTGCAAGTACAAACCCAAAATGGTGAAGTGCAAACCCAAAAAGTGTTGATACAATAAGCCTGCAACCTACAGTTTAGGGGCAGATAAATATGCAATAATTTTAAGGTATTTGTTAGTCTTTTTTGTTTACGCAAGCAAGTTATAAAGCCGATTACAAGCTGCCCCAATCTGTTGCAATTTGCCCCCAACAAAAAAATCCCCGATGCACAAACCGGCATCGGGGATTTTTTTGTCCACCAAAACAAACGCTTACTTAGTAAGCATCAATTTTTGCACCTGAACCGTACCGTTTGCCTGTATCAGTTGCAGCATATACAAGCCGGCGGGGTATTGGGTAAGGCTTAATTGAAGGCTGTTTTGGTAGGGTTCAAACTGGTGCGTTTGCAGCAGTTTACCCGTGTAATCAAGCAGTTGCAAGGTAGTGGCGGTTTCGGCGGGTAAATTATCAACCGCCACCATAGCTTCATGAATGGCAGGATTAGGGTAAACCCGCCAGGTTACAACATCGGGTTTTGCGCCTCCGCCGGTATTAGCGCCCAACTGTGGTACCCAGTACCAACCGGTTACACTGTTTCCATCGGCATCTACCACCATTACGGTGTACCACCCACTGCTCAACCCACTAATATCCTGCGTGGTAGCGCCGTTGTTCCACAAATAAGTATAAGGAGGCGTACCGCCGGCAACCGTAATATCTACAGCGCCATCGTTAATGCCGGCTGTGGTGGCAGGTGTAACTGTGTAACCGGTAATAGCTAATGCATTAGCATTGGTGGTGGTTACGGTGGTAGAGGCTTGGCAACCTGCCGCATCGGTAACGGTTATGCTAAAAGATGCGCTACCCATGGTAAACACACTTACAGTACCCACATTGTTGTTATACACAAAAGCAAGTCCGGTAGTAGTCCAGTTATAAGTGTAGGGTGGCGTACCGCCTACAGGTGAAATAAGGTATTGTGTAACGTTATTAACCGGCGAACTTGCAGGAGTAGTACCTATATTGTTGGCAGAAACGGTTATACTGAGCTGGTTGTTGCTGCCAACAGTAACAGTTTGTGCAGCCTGATTACCCGCAGCATCAGTAGCGGTAACACTGTAAGTGCCCGGCGCTAAGGCGTTAATGGTGGCGCTTGTTTGTCCGGTATTCCACAAGTAGGCATAAGGAGCAACACCACCGGTAGCCGTAGCGGTAGCGCTGCCGTTATTGAGCCCACAACTGGCATTAACCCCTGTAACAGCAAGCGTAAAGGCAGTATTTATAGGTGGCAGGTTTACGTTAAAGGTAGCCACTGTTTGGCAGCCGTTGGCATCGGTAACCTGTATAGTATAAGTACCCGGCGGAAGGGTAGAAATGGGCAGGCATGTATTAGTAAGCGTGGTAAAAGGCAAGGCAGCCCCCACACCATTTAACCAGGTTATTTGGTAGGGTGGCGTACCACCTGTAATTTGGGCACAAACAAAACCCGGTGGCGTACTGTTGGCTATTGTTACATTAAGTGCGGGCGGATTGTTAACGGTAAATGTAGCCGATGTTGAGCAGCCGTTTGCAGATGTAACCGTTACCGCATAGTTGCCATTGGGCAGGTTGTTTACACAGTTGCCCGAAGTACCCGGAGTAGGATTTAGTACAACGCCGTTGGCATTAGTAAATACGTAGGTATAGGGGGCATTACCGCCGGTAGTAGTAACACAAGCAGTAGCATTGCCGCCGCAGGTAGGCTGCGTTAGCAGCACATTTAGGTTAAGTGGGGGGGCAGTATTTACGGTAAACGTAGCCGATGCCGAGCAGCCGTTAGCGGCGGTAACCACCACCATATACGTTCCCGATGTGTTAATGACGGCGCAGTTGCCACTAATGGTACTTGCCGGAATGGGGGTAAAAGTATTTGTCCAGGTGTTTACCCAGCTATACGTGTAGGGCGCAGTGCCACCGCTTACCGTTGCGCAGGCAGTAACGGGTCCGCCGCATACCGGCTGATTAAGGTTTACCTGTACACTTAAACCTGTGGTGGGTAGTATGGTAAATGTAGCGTTTGCCGAGCAGCCATTGGCATCGGTTACTATGGCGGTATATGTGCCAGATGTTAAACCACCCACACAGTTATTAGGAGTAGAAGAGCCTACGGAAGCGCCGTTTGCCGTTAGCCATTGCAGAGCATAGGGCGGTGTGCCGCCCATTATGTTGGCACAAGCATAGCTAACTAAACCGGCTGTATTACAAGCGTTTTGGTTAGTAGTAACCGTTAAACTAAGCGGTGGAGGCTGCGGCACATTAAACGTAGCAGTAATGCTGCAAGAGCCGCACAATGCCGCTACGGTATAAACACCGGCAGCAAGGTTGCTTATGTTTTGGGTAGTAGCGGTAAATCCGCCGGGTCCTGTCCACAAAAAAGTACAGGGTGCAGAGCTGTTTGTATTACTAAGGGCAATGGCGCCACTGTTACTTCCATTGCAAGCCACCGGGGTAACACTTCCGGTTAACTGACCTCCACCGGTAGCGCTTAGTACAGCATTTTGGGCAGCCGTGCAGCCATTGGCATCGGTAACAGTAAGTACGTAACTGCCGGGTGGCACATTTTGAATACAGAAAGAAGCGCTGCCCACAGGGTTGCCCACCGGCTGTGATCCACTCCACTGCACACTGTAAGGAGGCGTACCACCCGAAATATTGGCACAAACCAAACCATTGCCTCCGCCACAAACCGGCTGGGTTATATTTAGGGTTATGGCTACGGCATTGGTTGTATTGGGCTGCACATTAACACAAACAACTGCCGAGCAGCCTGCCGCATCTTGCACCAAAGCCGTATATTGACCCGGCGGAATAGCATTTGCGCACACAATGTTGTTTAAACTAATGGGTGGCATGGTGGGCGGTGGCAAAAACAAGCCCGGTATTATGGGCAATGAAATGGCATTAGGATTAGTGGGAACAGTGGTTAAGCAGCCCGAAAAGAAAGTCCAGTTATATGGAGGCAACCCACCTGCTGCATTTAGGCAACCCGATGGACTACCGCCGCAGGCAGGATAGTTGAGGTTACTGGTAATAGCAAGCCCGCCCGGCGAGCCTTGCACTACTATGGTTTGCGATGCCGAACAGCCTTGGGCGTTGGTAGCTACTACTGTATAGGTGCCCGGCACTACATTATTAATACAACTACCCGATGATGTATTGCTATTATAGGGAAAGCCGGGTACAGATGCACCATTGGCATTAGTCCATGTAAAAAGAAAGCCCGATGTGCTGTTGGTGGAGGTGGCAGGCAGCCATGCACATACGTTAAACAAATTACAGCCTACCTGTTGTATGGAATGTTGCAGAGATACTGTGCCGCCGGTTGTAACGGTAAACGTTTGCGATACCGAACAGCCCAATGTATTAGTAACCACCACGCTGTAAGTGCCCGATGATAAGTTGCTTATACAATTACCGGCTAATCCGCCGGCAGGGGTAAGCGGCGTGCCGCTGCTATTGAACCAACTGAAAGTATAGGGATTACCGCCGCCGATAACTTGCACACAGGCAGTACCTGTGCCGCAACTTGGGTAGGTTACGTTTACCCAGGCTTGCAGGGCATTGCTGCCACCCACTTGCACCGTTTGCTGATGGGTACAGCCATTGGCATCGGTAATGGTGAGCTGATAGGTGCCGGGAGCAAGGTTATTAAAGCAAAAATCGGGTCCTGCCGGATTGGGCGTTACCGTTAGCGTTGGTAATGAGCCAAGCGATACGATGTAAGGGGCTGTGCCGCCAAATATATCGGCACATACAGAGCCGTTATTAGCGCCACAAGCAGCAGGCTGTGCGGTTACCTGAGCACTTAGCGGAGCAGCGCCGGGCGTACTGCCCGAACCGGGCACATACACACTAACCACTGTGGTGCAACTGCCTGTTAGACTGGGAATTGCGGCAGTTATGGTGTATATGCCCGATGGCAGGTTGTTGATGCATAAAGATGGCGTAGTAGCCGAATTGCCGAAAATACCGATGCCGGTGCCGCTTGCCCCGCCACCCGACCATGTATAGGTAAATTGGGTATTTACAAACGTGCCGGCAGTTCCAAGAACGGTTAAACAAATACTGCCTGTACTGCCACATGAGGCAGGCGTTACATTGGCATATACCGATACGCCGCAACTATTACAAGTATTTGGTGACCACTGGGTTACGCCACCGTAATTTTGTGCTTCGCAGGAGTTAATGTAGGTAATGCCATTGCAGCCACATACCGGCGCTACAACCGTAGGGCAACCCGTAGAAAGGTTTACCAATGACGGGTTGATGCAAGTAGTGTTTTGCGCTACAGCAATATTATCCACCGGCAATACAGACAGGAGCAGCAAAATCCATAAAACGAAATTTGCCTGGTGTAAATGTAGTTTCATGTTGGTAGAGATTAAAAGTTATGAAAGTGGAGGAAAGCAAATGTGCCTATGAAAAAATCCAAACAAAATACCTACAAAAGGTAGGCAAAAGTAATGAATTTTATCGGAAATTTGCGCGTGCTAATTGCCCTTATCAATGCCAATTGTTAAAATTTGACAGCCAAATTGATTTAATCAGTCTGCTTGTAGTAAAACAAGTTATTTTTGTATGTTTTACCCCTGTTTTATCACGGTTTTGTAAAGTTTTACTTATACTATCCCAAGCCAAGAGTTGGGCATAGTTGTTGATTCAATTATCAAAAACAACACACATGAAAAATGTTCTTACCCTAATAACAGCTGCTCTCTTCTTTTTAATTTTTGGCTCATGCGGTGGCAATAAAGACAAACTGTTGGGCAAATGGGAGCGCTTTGACGATGAGTCATCGGGTTCTGTAATAGAAATCAGCAAAATAGGCAGCTATATGGAGGGAAAACTAACCCACCCTTCGGGCAATTTGGTTGAGCAGCGTTTTGAACCGGGCGATATTAAATGGAAAGAAATTGTGCCCGATACCAAAGAAAAAAAACGCTATAGCGGAAAAGATTTGTATAAACGGCTCGATGCAGACAATAACGTAAAAGAGGCGGAATATATGGATATTTATTTTGAATTTTTATCTAATGATATTATCCAAATTCTTGACCCATCGGGTAGTCAGGGGGGAATAAATAAGCCGCAGAAATGGCGCCGAATTAACTAACCGCTTCGGTTTCCTGTTTAAACGGGTGTCGGGGAGTCCAGTGGGTTTGGTTAAATTGGTTAATGAGCGGGGCAATAATGCTGTTCATAAAGAAGCCTGTATGTTTAACAAATGCAGGCATATTTACCGCTTCAGCTCCTATGGTACTTTTAATTTCTAATGCGGTTCTGCCAAAAGAAATGGTATGCACACCCTGTTGTAAACCTAAGCACACCATATCATACAACATATTGGAGTAGATAGAAAAATCTTTGTTTAACTGGTGGTTATAGCCGGTAAAATGCACTTCCATGTGCTTATTTATGACAAATGCACACATAAACCCTTCTATTTGATTGTGTAAAAAGCAGCCCCGCATAAAAAAATGTTGGGGCATTTGCGTTTTTAGAGAGGTGAAGTATTCAGGTGTTGCTGTAAAAAGGTTAAAATCAACACTTTCCGATACTTCTGTATAGAACCGGTAAACATCGGGCAAAAGTAGGTTTATATCATTGGCGTTGAGGTCTTTCATTTGGAGTTTATTACCTTTGGTTAGCACTCTTTTGGTTCGGACCCTGTATTTAGAAGACATTGCCTGTAAGTAATCATCAAAACAGCTCCAGTGTGGCGGCAGGGTTAATACCATATTGGGCTGAAAATGCAGCTCTCTGAACCGGTATTGCAATAGCCGGCGGGCATCGGGCGCATGGTGGGGTAAAAAGTCTTTCACCATTATTAGATGTACCGGATTGCCCAATGCGGCTTCTTCGCTTTTTATTTGGGTAATGGCATGGTTAAGCAATTCAAACCTTTGTTGGGGTGGGCATTGTGGTTTAAACAATACGCCACACTCGGCAGTAAGCAGGGCATTGCCACATACCAGCATATTTACCCGCATTTTGCTGATGCTATTGTGCAAAATCTGCTGCAATTTGCGTTTTGCTCTGTTGCGCAGGGAGGCAGGGGCTACGGTGTTATTTTCTGTGTGCAATTCACTATTGGCAGTAGGTTTTTTCAGCGCCTCGTTGCCGGCTACGGTAAACAACTGAAAACAGGCTGCCCCAATTGGCTGTCCGCAGTGCGTAAATAGGGCATACCTGAAACGCATTTTTGGGGCATGGCTCTGCTCTAATGCCTTTAAATAAGCATATTGCATAAAGGGATTACCTTTTTCTGCAATGGCATTTTGCCATACATCGGGCAATATACGGTTTATAGATTGTACTATTTCGGTCTTAAAAGGTGCATCAGCCACCAACACAGGTGTATTGCGGCAGGGTAATATGCTTTCCATGCAAGTGGTGGCGTTCATGGCTGTATGCTTATAGGTAAGGTTAGTGTTAATATGCGTGCTATAAACTACCCAAAACGGTAAATGGTTCAATTATACAGACATGTAAAAAGGGGACATTATAAAAAATGCCCCCTTTTACTCGTAAAAAGAGAAGTTTGTTTTTTTAATCGTTGCCAAATTGGTTAGCCAGCATTAGCGCTCCCCCTATAAGCCCAAGGTCTTTGAGCAGGTTGCCGGTGGCGGCTTGGTCGCCACCCATTGCGCCGGGCAGGTGAATTGCTAAAATGAAAATGAGCAACATAAGAGCTAATAATAAAGCGGCAAGGCGTGTTTTTTTGCGCATAACCACACTAACAAAAAAGAGCACCTGGGCTAAACCGGTGAGGTAAACCCATATTGCTCCACCCGGTAGCGGAACCATACCTGCCATGGCATCAGCACCCATAAAATGAAACAGGGCAAATACTAAAAAAGGAATGGCAAAAATAATTTGCCCAATGCGTGTTAAGTTCAAATTGTCCATAAAAATTGCATTTTGGTTGTTATGAAAAGAGATGTGGCGGCTGGAGTGTGTTGCTTTGGGTAGGGTTACCTTTAAAGTTTAAACAACGGGGTAAATGTAATGATTTACAACCGCTTTTGCACCTTTTTTGAGGATTTTTTATTTCATAAAAAATCTAAGCACATTAAATAACCATTGTTTAACTAATAAAACTTGCACACTTAATAATGCTGTTCATAAGCAAGGCGCTACTCTTCTACTATAATAAACACATCTTCATTGGGGCGTTTCATGAGGTAGTGTTCGCGGGCAAATTTTTCTAAGGTAGCATTATTGGTGAGCAGCTCTTTTAGCTCGGCATTTGATTTTTGGATTTCGGTGCGGTAAAAAGTTTGCCTTGTTTTCATTTCATGTATTTGCCGGCGCAGCCGTAATTGAGAAACGAGGGTGTTGGAATCAAAAAATAAGAGCCAGAGCACAAAAAAAAGCATAGTTAGCACATACCGATTTTTTAACCAGTTGGGTAGAGCTTGAAATAGCAGGTTAATTACCGACATGGCGCTGAAAGGTAGGGCGGTTGTTTATTATCGGGAAATTTATATTTCATTATCCCTGTAAAGGTACAAAATTTGCGCCAAGATACGCTAATTACATCAAAATGACAAAAAAACATGGGTGGCAATTGTATATCAATGGGTGTTAAAAACAAAAACACCGAAAAATGTAGGTTTCCGGTGTTTTTGAAAGTTGTTAAAGGGCTTGCAAGTTGAAAAAGCGCCCGATGGAGGCTGTTTTATTGGGCTCTTATGTATTGCCTTAAAGGATTTCCAATTCGGATTAGTATCTTATAAGACTGATACCAATTTTACCGGCGCTGGGTGCATAGTGGTTAAAGTCTTGTATGGTTACTTGTCCGTCTAAGTTTATATCGGCAGCGTAAAAGCCGTTTAGTTGCCCCTGCTGGTTCATGTATTGATTAAAATCAAACACGCTTATAATACCATCGGCATTACAATCGGCGGCGCTTAGGGCATACATGGGCATATCGGGTGTGCCCACATCGGTAAGTGTCCAAAAGCCCATGTTTACGTTATCGGGGTTGGTAAAATCAATGAGCGGACTATTGCCCAACTGATAACTGTCCGATGTGGCTGCGGCAAGGTGGTTTCGGGAACGCACCACTACTATATAAGGTGTATTGAGAGAGGCATTGTAAAAATTAACGCCTATATTACCTCTTACATCTATGAGCATACCATCGTTGCGCAAAAAGGCAGCTCTTTTATCGGCAATAACACTTGGGTAATCTGCATGGCGAAGTTCTACCAATACCCAATCGGTTATATTAGGGTTAATATCTGCTGCCGATGCCACGCTTTCTGTGCCGTTGTAGTTCCAGGGTATGGCGTTAAAAGGTTGGGTGGTGGGCAACCAACCGTTTGCGCTCAAATCGGAACGCATAAAACCTAATAACGGCTCATAGCTTCCTTGTAACATGACCTTTACCTGAGTGGTAATATAGGGAAAACGACAGTTCTCTATTACTTGCCCGTTTATTTCTTCGTAATTGTTGTTTACTGCATCAATGATGTTTTCAATGCAAATTTCATCGGCAGTAAGTGTTGTGTAATACACCCTAAAAATGGGCGATGCAGAAAGGTATCGGGGCAAAATATGTTCATTAGGCGAGTACCCGATGATTAAACCCGATGAAGTGAAGTAAAAATTAACAGCATAACCTGCATCGGGCACTAAACTCTGCACGTTGCTTACTACCATACCACTCATTTGGAGCTGATACCCTAATACATGGGTAAGCGGGGTATGCAAATAAACATCTACATATTTTTCGGCGGGGTTATGGTTGCCTATGCTAAAGTTAGCTTCTTCTAAAAAATTATTTATATTAAAGGTGGCTAACTGGCAGAAATTGCGCCACTCGCCGCCCGGGTGCGTAAGCCCTGCCTGGTCGCGCACGCAGGCGTTTACAAAGATGGCATCGGTTACGGTAATTTGGTCGTCTAAATTGGCATCGCGGCAGGAGGTATATGCTAATGTGCCGTTGGTGATGCCGTTTAGGTAAGCAACGGGGTCAGAGGCATCGTATTGTAGGTTAATGTTTAAATCGCCTACTTTATACGGACCGTTGCAAATTCCTTCGCAATCGGGCTGCGCTGCGCCGTAAATTTCACCAAGGCAATCGGAGTAAGGGTTACAAGTACTCACCACACTAACCGAAGCGCTGGAAGCCCCCTGGGTAATTTGGATACAAACCTGCGCCCAGTTGTTGCTGTAGCTAAGTTCATGCCGACCCAATTTATCGGGCGATTGGTCCCAGTTGGTACGCACTACTAAGGTATAAGTACCCGATGGCACATTAGTTATGTCAATCCACTGGCAGTTGAGCGAGTGGCTGTAATAATCGCCGCAGCCGGCGGTAATACCTTGGTTGCTACAATTGTATTTTGCCACTCCGCCACCGCTGCACTCCAAATCCATTACGCAAAAGCCGTTTTTAAAACCTACGGGCATAGCCACACCGGCGCTGTTGTATAAGATGTACTCGGCATAACCTTCGTAGTGCCAGTGTTGATGGCAGGCATCCCACTCCCATTGCGGGTCGGGGGTAGATTGGTTGGCAGGGGGCGAACCAATGTAGTAATCTTGGTTGCCTATGTTGCGGATATGGGTGGTAAAGCGCAAAATGCGGCGGGTGCCATAACCTGCCATGCAACCTTCATTTACAAAACAGGTGCTGGAGTTAGATTTATTTTGGGCATAAATAGAGCTTGCCAGCACATTAGAGAGTACTATAAGGTCAGGTCCATCGGGGCAAGCGGGGTTGGGTTGGTATATACACGAGGCCTGATTGGGCAGCGAAGCCATAGGGTCATAATTGCAGGCGGTGGGGTCCATACAACCCACAATAGGACCTACATACACCAATGACCAGGGTATAGAGGGCGTACTGTTGCAACTGCCGGCATCATCACCTATTCGGATATAATAATGATGGTCTGCCTGTAAATTAAGGTATAGCAGCGCCTGGTCGCCGGTGCCGTTTGGGCAGCCAATGCTGGTATAGCTGATAGCGCCTTCTTGGCTGTCGTTGTAGTGCAACTGGTGGCAGTGGTCATATACCCAAATGGCAGTATTACACGTGGCAACACAGGTGCCTATGGCATACTGCCCTGTTTCGGTAGGCTCAAATTCATACCAAGAGTCGGGGTGCGTGGCATAGTAGGCATTATTGGCGGTAACATCAATAGGAAAAACACAAGATATGCCCGGCGGGCAGCCACCAAACTGTGCAGATGCCTCATAACCAAAGTTTACACCCGAATCAATTAACACATCATTGTAATAAACCGAGTAACTGCCGGGGTTAGATGCAGTATATAACCCATCGCCGTAAGTATCGGTAATTTCAAAGATGAGGCAGGTGGTATTGGGTAAACACAGGGTAACGCCGCTGGTACTGCCCGATGCAAGCAAGTTGTCGTTAATATCCCATAAATACCAATCGGTTTCGGCGGCGGCATAGGCATCGGGCACTATTACTATGCGTACTTCGGATTGACCTGAGGGACATTGGGCGTTTAGGTTACTATAAATTAAGAGGGTAATTGCCAAAAGGCAAACACTAAAAATGGTAGAGCGTAGTCTCATGTAGTGTACAATTTTGAAGGTGAATTTGTTAAGGGTATAAAATTGCGGCTTTTTTGTTAAAATTTACTAAAACTTGGGTAATATGAAAGTCATTTTTTGAAAAATGCCTTTTTTGACCCAGGGTTGGAAATAAAATGAACGCCCGATAGGGGTAAAGCCTGCGTAAGATTTGCCTGCACTCGGTTAAAACCGGCAACAAGATTACGGTGCGCTGCACCTGATAAAAACACTTTTGCCTCTGTTCTACCAAGATTTAGGGGCGCTGCCCCTTGGGTGTTACCAACATAAATTGGCGCACTTATTTTGCAAAGGTACAGCGCACCAAAATATAGGTAGCCACCATGTTAAGTGCCCCATGAACAAGGTGCAGCGCACCGTAATATATCAGCCTACCTGTCTGAAATCCTTTTGCTGTAAGCCTTTGAGCAAGCTCATAGCTCCAACCTCGCGTGCACTTGGTATTGCCATTGGCGGGCAAGTGGTTATCAAATTTTACCCAATTTAGCTGCTCAAATAACCAAACCAACTACATTTGGGCTATATTTAACCGCTAATTACATTTTTACAGGGCTTAAACTCCAAATTATGTTAAAAGAACACCAACCTTACATTTTACCCCACCTAAACTTGCCCGAAATAACTATTAGGAGCATTGTACTTGGCGCTGTTTTATCGGCTATTCTTGCCGGCGCAAATGCTTATTTGGGGCTGTTTGCCGGCATGACTGTTTCCGCTTCTATTCCGGCATCGGTTATTTCTATGGCTATACTTCGTTTTTTTCGGAACAGCAATATCTTAGAAAACAATGGTGTACAAACGGCGGCTTCGGCAGGCGAATCGCTTGCGGCAGGCGTTATTTTTACCTTTCCGGCGCTCATTCTTATGCAGTACTGGAGCGCCTTTAACTACTGGGAAACTACGCTTATTTCTTTGTGTGGCGGTTTGCTGGGCGTTTTGTTTACCATTCCGCTTAGGAGAGCCTTAATAGTACAACAGCAATTACAGTTTCCGGAGGGTATAGCTACTGCTGAGGTACTCAAAACCGGCTCTACCGGAGGTAAAGCGGTTAAGTACCTGCTGTGGGGTAGTATAGCCGGCGCACTCATAAAACTTGCCGAAGCCGGTTTTAAATTATGGGAGGGCATTTTTGAAAAAGGCGCTATTGTACAACAAAAAGCATTCTTTTATTTTGGCATCAATTTGTCGCCGGCATTGGTGGCGGTGGGGTATATTGTGCGGCTGCGCATTGCTGTACTGGTATTTTTGGGCGGCGTTATTAGTTGGTGGATAGCTATACCGGCTTATATTGCTTACAACGGGGCTGCTCCCGATGCTGACGCGGTGGCTCTTGGCGGGCAAATCTGGAATGCCAACATACGTTATTTGGGCGCAGGCGCTATGCTTACAGGGGGGCTTTGGGCGCTGTTTAGCATCAGAAAAGCGCTGAGCGCTGCCTTAGCACATGGCATATCCGCATTTAAAAACAAAGCCGATAAGCAAAACACGCCCCGCACCGATTTAGACTTGTCTATTTCTTTTATATTGGGCGGCATAGGCATATTGGTAACTGCCATTTTTGTTATTTACCAACGCGAAATAGCGCTGGTGCCGGTATCGGTTTTTATGACGCTGGTAATGGTGGTTGCCGGATTTTTGTTTTCGGCGGTGGCGGGTTATATGGCCGGTTTGGTGGGCAGTTCTAATAACCCCATTTCGGGCGTAACCATTGCCACGCTGCTGCTTTCGTCTTTGTTGCTGCTGTTGTTTTTAGGCTCAGGGTCGGCAAAAGGACCGGCGGCAGCCGTTATGATAGGCGCGGTTGTATGCTGTGCGGCGGCTATAGCGGGCGATAATATGCAAGACCTTAAAGCGGGTTATTTGCTGGGCGCTACACCTAAGAAACAACAAATTATGCAAATTATAGGTGTTGTTTCATCGGCAGTGGTGCTGGCGCCGGTGCTGAGTTTGCTGCATACGGCTTATGGTTTTGGGGCAAAAACGCCCCAACACCCCGATGCTTTGGTAGCCCCACAGGCAACGCTTATGAAAAGTGTAGCGCAGGGTGTTTTTGGCGGCAATTTACCCTGGCTCATGATAGGATTGGGTATTTTGCTGGGAGCGGTGGTTATTATAGCCGATATTATTCAGGAAAAACGCGGCGCATCTTTTAGGCTGCCGGTGCTGGCGGTAGCGGTGGGCGCTTATTTACCCTTTGAGCTGGATAGCGCCATTATGCTGGGCGGCATTATTGCATGGTTAGCAGAAAAGAAAACCGGCGCTGCCCCGGCAGCCTCGGCTCATTCATCGGAAGAAGGCAGTCAATCGGGATTATTGTTTGCATCGGGACTTATTACGGGCGAGGCTCTTATTGGCATTGCATTAGCCATTCCGGTAGCTATTTATGGCTCTACCGATGTTTGGGCGCTGCTGGCTCACCCGCTTAGCAGTTGGGTAGGCGCTTTGGCGTTGGCGGCTGTTTGTATGGGGCTGTTTATGAGCGCTGGTAAAAATAATTAGTGCAGGCTCTGTTTGGTTAGATTTATGAAAGATAGTGGGAACCGCTGTCAATATGCCGGTAAAACCTTACCGCTTACCTCGCCAAATCCTATGCGTAGGCTGCCATCGGGATACGTGGCATAACCCTGTATGGCAAGCGTATCGCCATCGGCAATAAATTTGCGCTCCAGCCCGCCGGGCAGTTTAATAGGTTTAGCGCCGCGCCAAGTTAGCTCCAGCATCGACCCAAAAGAATCG
Organism: Bacteroidetes bacterium UBA2322; assembly: GCA_002345145.1. GTDB lineage: Bacteria > Bacteroidota > Bacteroidia > Chitinophagales > UBA2359 > UBA2359. The sequence goes on along the minus strand of DDVC01000183.1, from coordinate 1,470 downwards.
GGTGTAGGTCCGCTTATGGTGCCGGAGGCAAGCATATCGCCGGCGTTTATATTGCAGCCGTTTATGGTGTGGTGCGCCAGTTGCTGCTCCATAGTCCAGTAGAGGTATTTGCTGTTAGAGGTGCAAATGAGGGCAGGCTCGCCGCCATCGGGCTGTAGGGTTGCGGTAAGGTGTATGTCTAAAGCTTTATTGCCGGTGTATTGCAGGTAGGGTAATACAGGAGGGTTTTGCACGGGGGCAGTCACTCTAAACGGTTCTAAGGCATCTAAGGTTACTATCCACGGTGAAACCGAAGACCCGAAATTTTTACCCAAAAAAGGTCCAAGCGGCTGATACTCCCACTTTTGAATATCGCGCGCCGACCAATCGTTGAATAAAACCAACCCGAAAATATAATCGTCTGCTTCTTCGGTACTAATAGGCTGCCCAAGCGGCTTACCCTGCCCGGTAATAAATGCCATTTCCAATTCAAAATCTAAGAGCCGGCTGGGTCCAAAAACGGGCGGTTGGTTATCTTGCAGTTGCATTTGTCCGTTTGGGCGGCGTATGGGTGTGCCCGATACCACTATTGACGATGACCGCCCATGATACCCTACCGGCAAATGCAGCCAGTTGGGCATAAGGGCGTTGTCTGCCCCTCTAAACATAATGCCCACATTGGTTGCATGTTCTCGGCTGGAGTAAAAATCGGTATAATCACCTATTTGCACAGGCAAGTGCAGGGTGCAGTTTTCTATGGGGCTTAATATCTTTTCCCGATGTTGGGGGTTAGCCCTAAGTTGGGCATTTTGTGCTTCAAATACATTGCTCAAGCGCTGCCGCACAGCACGCCAAACCGGTTTACCCAACTGCAAAAAACCATTTAGAACGGGCTGCTCAAATACCTGTGGTGGCAGGTTTATGCCGGTAAAATAACCTAATTGCAGTAATTGGGCTAAATCTATTACCGTATTACCTATTATGGTAGCCGCACGCGGTTTAGGGTTTGTATGGGTAGAAAAAACGCCAAAGGGCAGGTTTTGGATAGGAAAATGGCTGCCCCCCGGCACCGGCAACCATGACAAAAGCGAAGGGTTATTGGCAGGAATTGGATAAGACATAGTAAGGTAATTTTAAACTTAACTGCTTTTTCTGCCGCTAAGGTAAGGGTTTATCGGCACATGCGCAGGGTATTTTTATAGACTTGGGGATTTTAGAAAGTAAACCTTACAAGGTGAAATTTTATGTTGCGTTAAGTTCCTTAAAATTTGTGTCTTGTATCTACTTAGTAGGTGCTGCCCACCCTGCAAGTTCATGGCGTATTTGCAGGGTAAGGGGTAAGATTTTACGCCAAGAACACAAATCCTTTGCAAGCTTTGCGCTCACCTTTGCGTCCTTAGCGGTTATCACAACAAATTTAGTTAAGACCAACACACAGGGTTAGTAGTTACTTTTAAAAAAGAAATGCCTCAAAGTTTTACTTTCTACCGT
>DDVC01000124.1:15936-24904 GCA_002345145.1 Bacteroidetes bacterium UBA2322 | reverse complement strand
TTGTTTAATCTGCGTTATCTGTGTGCGCTTTTTGCTGAAAACAAGGGTGAATAGCTCAATTTATACATCAAACCGAGGCTGCACCCGTCTGCTACAGCATTTTTACCGATGACATACCGCCATCAATATGGAGGATTTGACCGGTAATCCAGCCCGATTGGGGAGAGAGCAAAAAAATGGCGGCATTTGCCATATCGGCAGCATTACCTATGCGCCCAAGCGGATGCCGTTTAGCGCTTGCCTCGCGTTTTTCGGGTGTAGCCAGCAGTTGGGTAGCTAATGGCGTATCGGTAAGTGAAGGGGCTATTACATTTACCCTTATTTGGTTGGCAGCCCATTCGGCAGCCAGCGATTTTGCTAATCCCTCTATGGCTCCTTTGGCGGTGGCAATACCGGCGTGGTAGCTCATGCCCATTGTGGCAGCTACGGTACTAAACAGCACCACGCCGGCGCTATTACTGCGCTTGAGCAGGGGGTAGGCGGCTTGCAGGGTGCGCACAGCACCCATTACATTTACCTCAAAATCTGCTTTAAAATCGGTTTCGGTAAGGCGGTGAAAGGGTTTCAGGTTTATGCTGCCCGGGCAGTAAACCAAGCCATGTAATACATCGGGTAAGCCGGTAAGGGCAAGGGGCTGGGTTATATCGGCTGTTTGGTGGTGGGCGCTAACGGCAGCAAGTTGGCTGTTGGCGGTTCTTGAAACCGTGTAAACCCATGCGCCGCTCCGGTGCAATTGGGTGGCAAGTTCCAGCCCTATGCCCGAACTGGCGCCTACTACCAACACGTTTTTACCCTGTAAATGAGTGGTCATAACTGTTTATTATGGCGTTATAGCGGTTAAACATCGGGCTTTTTAACGCTCTCAAAGGTAAAAGGTTCGGCACAGTGAGTTTATATAGCGGGTTTTTGGGGGTTTACATGGGCAATGGTTTTACCACGCCGCCCTAAACTGCTGCAAAAACCGAAGGTCGTTTTCAAAAAACAAACGGATATCGTTTATGCGGTAGCGGAGCATGGTTATGCGCTCTATGCCCATGCCAAAGGCAAAACCGGTATAACGGCGGCTGTCTATACCACTCATTTCTAATACGGCGGGGTCAACCATACCGCAGCCTAAAATTTCGACCCAGCCGCTGTGTTTGCAGATATTACAGCCGCTGCCTTTGCAAATAAAGCACGAAATATCCATTTCGGCAGAGGGCTCGGTAAAGGGGAAATACGAGGGACGAAGGCGTATTTGGGTATCCTGCCCAAAAAGTTGTCGGGCAAAATAGATGAGGGTTTGTTTAAGGTCGGCAAACGAAACGTTTTCGTCTATATACAGCCCTTCTACCTGATGAAACTGGCAGTGCGCCCGTGCCGATATGGTTTCGTTTCGGTAAACCCTGCCCGGCGATATGATGCGGATAGGCGGCTTTTGGTTTTCCATAACCCTTACCTGCACGGTACTGGTTTGGCTTCGGAGCAGCACGTTTGGGTTGGTTTGTATGTAAAAAGTATCTTGCATATCGCGCGAGGGGTGGTCATCGGGCGTATTAAGGGCGGTAAAGTTGTGCCAGTCGTCTTCTATTTCCGGACCCTCAGCAACCACAAAACCTATTCGTTCAAAAATGCGGATAATTTCATTGCGCATTACCGCCAGCGGGTGCCTGCCGCCAAGGGGGTGCAGCAGGGCGGGTCGGGTAAGGTCTTGTTGTTGGGCGGCGGTAGTGGCGGTTTGGCTTTCGGCGTTTTCTTTCAGGGTTTTCCACTTATCCTCGGCGGCTTGTTTTACGGCATTGGCAACCTGTCCAAACTCGCGCTTGCGTTCATTGGGCACCTCTTTAATGCTTGCCATTAGGTTTTTAATAATGCCTTTGCTGCCAAGGTAGGTAATTCTGAATTTTTCTACCTCATCGGCATTACCGGCGGTTTCCTGCTCTATTTGGGCAAGCAGGGTTTGCATATAGCTGAAAATATCGGGTTGTTGGCTCATTTTTGGGGTATTTTTACCTTACAGGCATCTGTTTTTTGTACGGAAGGGCAAAATTAGTTACTATTGCACAAACTTTGTTCAAATTTTAGCGCTTTATGGAAAGTAAATACATAACCACAGACGATGTTACCCTGCACTGCAAAGTGGCGGGCAGTGGAAAACTGATGATTTTGCTGCACGGTTTTCCCGAATTTTGGTACTCGTGGCGACAACAAATACCCGCGCTGGCAGAGCATTTTACCGTAGCCGTGCCCGATATGCGGGGCTATAACCAAAGCAGTAAACCCAAAGGTGTTTACCACTACCGCCCCGAAGCATTGGTAAATGATGTGCGCGGGCTTATTAAAGCGCTGGGGCATGAAAAAGCTATTATTGTAGGTCATGACTGGGGCGGAGCAGTAGCTTGGTGGTTTGCCTCTTTGTATCCGGAAATGACAGAGCGTCTTATTGTGCTCAATATGCCCCACCCCGCCGAGTTGCAAAAACAACTACTCACTAACTGGGCGCAGCTAAAACGCAGTTGGTATATTTTCTTTTTTCAACTGCCTTACCTGCCCGAGCGTTACCTTACCAAAAACCTGCGCGGCTTTTTTACTCAAGCCCTGCGCGGGTGGTGCTATAACAAAAACGCTTTTTCTGATGCCGATATTGATGCTTATGTGCAAGCATATAACCAACCGGGCGCTTTTACCACGCCCATAAATTATTACCGAGCCGCATGGCGCTACCCCATAAAAGCCAACGGGCGCAAACCGGTAAAAATTACCGCCCCCACCCTGCTCCTGTTTGGCGAAAACGACAAAGCGCTGGGTAAAGAGCTTACCTACAACACCCAAAACTACTGTGCCGGCAGTTTGCAAATACTTTACCAACCCCAGTGCAGCCACTGGATTCAGCACGAGCACCCCAGCTGGGTAAGCAGCCAAATTTTGGCGTTTTGTGAGTAGTGAATAGTGAAAAGCGAGCAGTGAGTAGTAAAATAAACCATTAGGATTTATCGCCAATTATCCACTAATAACTAACGGTCTGTTGCCCTCGGGCTTTTACAAACTGGTGTTTGTGGCGCACATCGTCCACTACCATTTTGCTTATTATTTCGTGCATTACCTCAGTAGTGCCTGCTCCTACGGTCATCAGGCGCACATCGCGCAGGGCGCGGGCTATGCCGTAGTCTTCCATATAACCCCAGCCGCCGTGTATTTGCAGGGCTTCGTTTACCACCTCAAAAGTTTGGTCGCAAATAAAAGCCTTTGCCATACTAATGGTTTTTACCGCAGCCGGACCGGTTTCAATAAACTCCTGTACGGCACGATAGGCAAATGAGCGGCAGGCTTCTATGGATATAGCCATTTTTGCCATTTTATGGCGGATTACCTGAAAGTTGCCTATCGGACGACCAAATGCCTCGCGCTCTTTGGCGTAGGTAATGGCTTTGGTAAGAGCCCACTCGCCGGTGGCAGCGCCCATTACACAAGCTATGAGGCGCTCTTCTTGCAAGTTGTTCATAATATAGTAAAAACCGTTGCCCTGATGCCCCAGCAATGCCGATTTGGGCACTTTGCAATCTTCAAAAAACAATTGTCCGGTATCGGAAGTGTGCATACCCAATTTGTTTTTAACCGGAATGGCTTTAAAACCGGGCAAATTGGTGTCTATAATCAGCACGCTCATGTTGTAGCCATCGCCATGCCGCACTACCGTTACCACAAAATCGGCCATGGTGCCGTTGGTAATAAACATTTTAGAGCCGTTTACCACAAAATGGTCGCCCATATCTTTGGCAAAGGTTTTAATACCGCCCACATCGGAGCCGGCGCCGGGTTCGGTAATGGCTAAGGCTGCTATTTTTTCGCCCTTTAAAGCCGGCGCTAAGTATTTCATTTTTTGCTCCTCAGTGCCTACGGCGTTTATGAGCGGAAGGGGTAAATAGGTGTGTGCATACAAAGACATAGCCAAACCGCCTGCATTGGAGTGTGCCAGTTCTTCGGCTATTACCACCGCTGACCATAAATCCATAGCGCTGCCGCCGTATTCTTCCGGAAATGTTACGCCCATAAAACCCAGTTCGCCCATGCGCTCAAATATATGGCGCGGACATTCTTTGTTGGCTTCCCATTCATCAGCATAGGGGATAATTTCTTGCCTTATAAATTCGCGCATAGACTGGCGAAGCAATTCATGTTCTTCGGTAAAAGGATGGAAACTGTTCATGTCCAATTAAATTGTTAGTGAAACAAGAGGTAAAACGACTACAAAAATACAATGCACGCATTGAATTTGTTGCGATTTAGCCCGATTTTTTTTCAAAATTTGAAAATAGGGTAATTTCCCGATGTTTTTTCGGACAAATGAGGGTCTATTTTGCCCAACCGCCTACCAATAATACCTTTGGATAGCAAACAGTTGGTAACTTTACCCACTCATTCAAAGCAGACTTACTCGTTATTGCGCACATGTATTTGCTTACCAAAAAACTGATATTTCCGCCCCCTGATTGGGCAGACCCCGATGGAATGTTGGCTGTGGGCGGCGATTTATCAGTAGAGCGGCTGCTGTTGGCTTACCAAATGGGTATTTTTCCGTGGTTTAGCCGAGGCGAGCCTATACTGTGGTGGAGCCCCGACCCGCGTTTTGTGCTTTTTCCGGCTGAGTTAAAGGTATCTAAAAGTATGAAACAAGTGTTTAAAAAAGGGCAGTTTGCCATAACCCTCGATACCCGTTTTGAAGAGGTGGTTAATACCTGCCGCCATATAAAACGGCAGGGTCAGAGCGGCACATGGATTACGCCATCTATGGCTAAGGCTTATTGTGAACTGCACCAAGCCGGTTACGCCCACTCAGTAGAAGTGTGGGATACCCAAACCGGCGCTTTGGCAGGCGGTTTATATGGCATTTCGCTGGGGGCTCACTTTTATGGCGAATCTATGTTTAGCCGCCAGAGCAATGCCTCAAAAGCAGGTTTTATTACCTTGGTTCACCTTCTTGCCCAACGCGGTTTTACCCTCATAGATTGCCAAATGCACACCGAACACCTTGAATCATTAGGCGCCCGAAACATTCCGCGCTCCGATTTTTTACAACTACTTGCCCAAAACCGGCATCACCCCACCTTAACGAGTAAATGGCGTTGGGACGATAGTTTTTTGCCACAATAACCCATACGGCAGCTTGCTCACAAGGGTTTTGTAACCCGATTTTTTTTATTTTGCAACCACCTACACAGTTACTTTTTAACCAAATAAACCCGTTTCACCCATGAGCCACCCCGCCCAATACTGCCTTGATGCAGTAAAAGAAGTAAGCCAAAAAGTAACCGAAAATTTTGGCAACCTTACCACCCAACAACTCAACTGGCAACCCGCCCCCAATAAGTGGAGCATTGCACAGTGTTTAGACCACCTCTGTGTGTCTAACAACAGCTATGACACTGAGTTTGAGCGCATCTTAAACCAACAGCCCTTTACCAATTTTTGGGGAAAAATTCCCTTTTTATCGGGCTTTTGGGGCAATTTCCTGCTCAAATCCGTTACGCCCGAGGTAAAAACCGCCATGCAAGCGCCGCCTGCCTTTAAACCCGCACAGAGTAATTTACCGGCTTCTATCTTGCAGGATTTTGAACAAAGCCAACAAAATTTTATCGGGTATTTAACGCGTTTGCAAGCCGTACAAAATCCCGATGCCATAAAAATGACCTCGCCCGCACTCAGCCTTATTACCTACTCCCTTAACCAATGCCTTACCATACTTGCCCACCACGAGTTGCGCCATTTTGGGCAGGCTATGCGCGTGCTGCAACACCCAAATTTTCCGACAGCATAAACCCATTAACGCCAATTGCCGTTTTTTTGCTACCTTTGCAGTTTATTTTTAACCGCAAACCAACAAAGTGTATGCTCAACCTGATACTTTTCGGACCTCCGGGCAGCGGAAAAGGCACCCAATCGGCCTACCTTATTGAACAATACGGCTTAAAACATATCTCTACCGGCGATTTGCTGCGCGAAGAAAAAGCCAAAGAAAGCCCCCTTGGTTTAGAAGCCCAACGATACATGGAGCAGGGGCTTTTAGTGCCCGATGAGGTGGTTATAGGTATGATAGATGCCAAATTAGAAGAGTTTGCCCAAAAGGTAAACGGCTTTATATTTGACGGTTTTCCGCGCACAGTAGCCCAAGCCGAAGCCTTAGACCAACTGCTCAACCAAAAAAACGCCCAAATTGCCAAAGTACTCTCGCTGCAAGTGAGCGAGGAAGAACTCATGCGCCGACTGCTCAACAGAGGGCTAACATCGGGCAGGGTTGATGATAATGAAGAAACCATTCGCAAACGCATTCAGGAGTATTACGCCAAAACTATGCCTGTTGCCGAGTATTATGCCCAATTTAATAAACTTGCCAATATTAACGGCGAGGGCAATATAGAAGAAATTACCGACCTTCTTTGCGCCGAAGTAAATGAACTGACAAGCCGGTAAAGAGTAGCTTAATATACAGCAACAGAGGGGTTAAACATACCAAAGCATGGAAGGCGGTAATTTTGTTGATTACGTAAGAATTTGTTGCCGGTCGGGCAACGGCGGGGCAGGCGCTGTGCATTTGCGCCGCGAAAAATACGTGCCAAAAGGCGGTCCCGATGGCGGCAACGGCGGCAGAGGCGGGCATATTATACTGCGTGGCAATGCCCAACTGTGGACACTGCTACACCTGAAATACCGAAAACACGTAGTTGCCAACAACGGCGGCAACGGCGAGGGTAATATGCGCACCGGCGCCAACGGCAAAGATATAGTACTGGAAGTACCCTTAGGCACCGTAGCCAAAGATGCCGAAACCGAAGAAGTAGAGTTTGAAATTACCGAAGACGGACAAGAGGTAGTATGGGTGCCCGGCGGCAGAGGCGGCATGGGCAATGCCCACTTTAAAACGCCCACCAACCAAACCCCCCGATACGCCCAACCCGGCGAGCCGGGGCAAGATGTGTGGAAAATTCTGGAACTGAAACTACTTGCCGATGTGGGATTGGTGGGTTTTCCTAATGCGGGTAAATCAACCCTGCTCTCAGCCGTATCTGCCGCCAAACCCGAAATTGCCGATTACCCCTTTACCACCCTGGTACCCAACTTGGGCATGGTGTATTACCGCGATGACCGCTCTTTTGTAATGGCTGATATTCCGGGCATTATAGCGGGCGCACACAAAGGTAAAGGACTGGGGCACCGGTTTTTAAGACATATAGAGCGCAATGCCGTTTTGCTGTTTATGGTGCCCGCTGATAGCGCCGATATAAAAAAGGAATACAACGTACTGCTGCGCGAGTGCCGCCTCTATAACCCCGAACTGGCGCATAAAAAACGAGTGCTTGCCATTACCAAATCGGATTTAATAGATGATGAGCTGAAACAACTCTTGCTGCCCACCCTGCCCAAGCGCATACCGCACGTATTTATATCGGCAGTTACCGGCAGTGGCATTACCGAGCTTAAAGATGTACTTTGGCGTACCATAACCCAACCGTAACAGCCGCCATATAGTATGCCCTCCTCCTCTGCCAAACCCACCCCCCAAAGTTGGTTTTTCCTTATTTTATCGGCTCTTATTTGGGGCAGTTCTTTCATACTCATGAAAAAAGGATTGGTGGCATTTTCGCCCCCGCAGGTAGCCACTTTGCGCATCTTTTTTTCAATGGTAGCCCTACTGCCATTTTTGTGGAGCGGCATAAAACACATACACAAAAAAGACCTTCCTTATGTAATGCTGGTTGCCATAGCAGGCAGCGGGCTGCCGCCTTTTTTGTTTACCGCCGCACAGGCACACCTGCCCAGCGCCGCCGCCGGCATACTCAATGCCTTTACCCCCTTATTTACCCTGCTGGTAGGCGTGGTAGTGTATAAAGTAGTGTTTGAGTGGCGCAAGCTCATGGGTGTGCTACTGGGGCTTGCCGGCGCAACAGTACTGGTAGTAACCACCGCACCCGGCAACTCACAGGGCAATGCCAACTATTTTTACGGGTTATACATACTGCTTGCCACACTATGTTATGGCATTAGCGTAAACACCCTAAAACAATACTGCCAGCATATACCCGCCACAGCGCTCAACAGCGTAGTATTTGCCCTGCTGGGTCCGTTTGCCCTGCTTTATTTGTTGAGCTCCGGCGCTACCGGCATTGTACAAACCCACCCCCACGCATGGGCTTCGCTGGGCTACTTAGTAATTTTGGCAGTGGTAAACACCGCCTTTGCCGGCATTATTTACTTTAAACTCACCCAGCAAACCAACGCCTTGTTTGCCTCTACCACCACCTACCTCATACCCTTTATAGCCATACTGTTTGGCGCTGCCGATGGCGAGGTAATAGGGTGGAGTTATGCAGCAGGGTTAGCCCTTATTTTGGGTGGCGTTTATTTAGCCGGTCGGTAGGGGCAGTGTGCGGGAGGCAGAGCCTATTTATTCTATCTTGCCTACTCTCTTTCAGAAGAAAATAGGTGTTAAAACCACGCAAAATGCACCTAAAAACCTTGAAAAATAAGACACATTAAACTCCCCCCTTCTTTGAGGGGGGGCTGGGGGGGGAGAACCAATTGGCTCTGCGCGGGGAGGGGGTAAAAAGCAGAGGAGAATCATTTGGGCGTGCCCCGCCGCCATGCCGCCATTAGGCAGTAGTACTTTGCAGCAACAACATAGGGCGGCACGGCGGCGGGTCGGGCTGCTACGGGGTTCGCTTCGCTACCGTGCTTCACTGCGTTTCGCACCGCTACTGCGTAGCGCCCTCCGCATCCCTCACGCAAGCAAAAAACCTTGCAGCATAAGCGCTTGCCATAGGCGGGTAATTTTTTTGCAAAATAGGTGAAAAAAATTTGGTGGGTTGGGGGAAATGGGGTAAATTAACGGCGGTTTTAAGAGCAGTACAGCGCCCGAAGCATTCAAAAGATTTTTTCTGTAGCAAAAATAAAAGCAGGCATAAAAAAAGAGGTAACTTTACACTCGTTAAGACAT
>DDVC01000124.1:0-15760 GCA_002345145.1 Bacteroidetes bacterium UBA2322 | reverse complement strand
GTAACTTTACACTCGTTAAGACATTCTTTTGCCACCCACCTACACGAATCCGGTACCGACATACGCATCATACAAGAACTTTTAGGACATAACAACCCCAAAAAACACCGAACGTAAAACGCTTGTATGTTGCTTAAATTAGCGTATTTTTGACAAGAATTTGCAGTTTTTAGACGAACTGCCGTTACCAGTAAGCCTAAAAGACGACACTGCAACCATAAACAGACGACTAAAAATTAATCGAATTAACTAGACAAACCATTTTGACAGGTGACCAAGGACATAGAAACGATATAACAAACTGACAGCGAGTAAGCCGACACTCATTGCCAACGCTTCTGTATTTTTTATTTTCCCCACCGCACATTTTTTTTAATTCAATTTTATGCCGACCCGCAAACGGCACATTGGCTTTTGCCCCAACCGCACAAGCCAACCCTTCAGGCAAAAGCCAAAGAGCCGTTTCTACTAACGCACTGTTTAAAAATAATGTTTCATATCCATAATGTCAGGTTTGTCCTGACTGTTTCACTATAAACAATAATTTTTTTGACAGATTGAGACAATTAACTCAATTATCTTTCGTATCATTGCTGTCAGGTTTAACCTGACATAGCTACTATGAAGAATAAATACATATCAACGCAATCAAACGAGCTTCTATCCTATTTCAACGGACAGAACAGGAATTGCTTTGACTATTCTTTGGCTTACAAAGCCCTGCCCAACTCTAAAGCAAGTGCAGTCAGAGAACTACTAAGCGACATGACAAAGAGAGGCTTGTTGATGCGATTGAAAGAAGGTGTTTATTACATCATCCCCTATGAGCAAAATGCGGAAACCTTTATGCCCGACTGGCATTTGGTTGCAGAACATTTAGTGAATGATGCCAAACATTACATCGGCTATTATTCCGCTTTGCAAATTCATCACCTCATTACGCAACCATCACTGAAAGAGCAAATCGTTGTTTCAAAACAAATACGACCATCAGAAATAAAAATCAAGGAAGTTCCTTTTCAATTCATCTATCACAACGAGAAACATTTTTTCGGTTCAAAGAAAATCTGGATTGACAGCTTCAATAAAGTCATGTGTTCCGACTTAGAAAAAACCTTTATTGATTGCTTATTCAAACCCGATTATGCTGGTGGAATTGTTGAAGTGGCAAGAGCAATCTATACTTCTAAAGACAAAATAAAATACGATACACTTCTTGAATACGCTAAAAAATTTGATTCTCAAGCAGTAATAAAACGCTTGGGCTTTGTTTTAGAAATATTAGAAATCAATACCAAAATTATTCAGGAACTACAACAAATGAAAACCGCATCGTATGTAGTCCTCGACACCGAATTACCTAAAACTGGAAAGCGAATTAGCCGATGGAGTATTCAACAAAATTTGGAAACGGAAACGATTAAATCTGCTATTTACACATGATTAAACCCGGAGAAATACAGCAAAAAGCAAATGCGGTTGGTGTTCGTGACCAACAAATTGAAAAGGATTACATTCTTTCATGGATTCTGTTTGGCATTTCTAAACATGAGCACCTTTCAAAGACAATCGTTTTCAAAGGTGGAACCGTTTTAAAGAAAGTCTATTTTGAAGATTATCGTTTTTCAGAGGACTTGGATTTTACATTGCTGAATGCCGAAATACCTAACGAGCAAATTTTCGCATGGTTTAAAGAAGTATTTGAATTCATAAAAGACGAAGCCAATATCCCGCTTGAAATCATTGATAATAATGAGCATGAAGATGGCGGCATTAATTTTTACATCAGCTACATTGGTCCGCTTGGCGGACAAGGAAACAACAAAAAAGTAAAAGTTGATATTTCACGCAGTGAACAACTGGTTTTTGAGCCAGTCATGAATGATGTATTTATTGGCTATTCTGATTTGGAAGAACACCAACTTTTATGTTATCCTTTAGAAGAAGTATTGGTTGAAAAAATGCGTTCGGTAATGCAGCGTATGCAAGCAAGAGATTTTTACGACATCTGGTATTTACTGGAAGAACATGGAATGGATGCGGATTTTTATGTAAGTGAATTTGAAGCCAAATGCAAAAGCAAAGAATTAATGCATAGCGATTTTCCGAAAAAATTAGATGAACGATTGCCACAATACAAAGGCAGATGGAAAAGCTCTATGAGCGAACAAATAAAAGACCTGCCCGACTTTGACCAAGTAGAAAGAGAAGTGCAACGACACCTTAAAAAATTGAAGTTTTAGCAATGAACAGTCACGAAATAGAACAGAACGTAAAACGCATTAAAGACAAATATAATCATTGCAAAAGAAACAGAGCATTTTGAATCGAATCGACTACATAAACAAGATAAATACATACGCTGCAAGATTTGTTGTGGAGGTTCAGGGCTTTAATGCCATTGGCAATTACCATATCAACATTCACGCAGAAAGCTTTCTGGTTCCAGTTTTAAATGAAGTTTTAGGATTACAACTTGAAAACCTTAATACAAGTCAACGGAAGAATTTCCCTGCAATTGATTTAGCTGATTTCACAAACAGAGTTGCTATTCAGGTCACATCAACGAGCAGTTTAGAAAAAATGAAATCTACTCTTGAAACATTTGGACGTCATAATTTACAAGAGCAATTTGATGTTTTATATATCTACATTATCACAGAAAAGCGTGAGCAATACAATGATAAAAAGTTAGAAGAGGCCATTCCAGAAGCGTTCACTTTCAATTCGAATGAGCACATATTGGACAAGGATTCAATTCTTCAAAAAATAAACTCTATTTCAGCTACTCCAAAATTATTGACTATTGCTAAACTATTCGAGCATGAGTTTTCTGATATTCAAATTGAACAAAGGAAAAAGAAATTTGAAAGCGGTTACTTAAATAGTGAGCCTGAAAATATTTGTCCAAACATGGTAAGGATAACATTTCCTACCCATATCTATAAAGCCGATTTGAATATTGATGAAGAAAATATCACAGCAAAACTCAATGATTATTTGTCATCCATCGGGAAGAGAACTGTCAAAAAACTAAAGCCTGCAAAACTTGTCCAACGTGCATTAAGAGAGCATAGGGCAATAGCATCAGATTGGATACTATATGAAAATTGTCTATACGCATTTCGTGATTTAACCAAAAGTAGCGAACCATTTAATAAGATTGTTGATATAGGAACTATCACATCTTTAGAATGCTCTGAATTCTATGACCAAAATGAGGCCACTAATAGAGTATTTAAGCATCTACTTCGTAATACATTAATGCAGTTATGTCACAACAAAGGTATTCAATGGTATGTCCCTAGAAAGACATTTCGCTTTGCTAATAGCAGACCACCTGCAGTTAAACAAGTTCGTTGGAAGGGGAAAAAGGAATCCACAAAGACTGTAATTTTTGAAATGACAAACAAAAAAGAAGGTCATGTGATTTGCTATCGCAGTCTTGCATTTCGAGCATCGTTTCTGAATTTTGAAACTGATTGGTATTTAGTGATTAATCCTACTTGGAGTTTTACAAATCCAGGAGGCTATCGTGAGAGTCGTTTTGAATCTGCATATATGGCAGGAATCAAAAGGCTTGAGAATAATAATTCCGTTTTCAACTACTTCAGATTCTTTTCATACTACCTATCTTATACAGATTTATTTACTCCTGAATTCCCTTATCTCAAAGTTCACACTCCCGAACAAATAAGTATGTCCCCAAGCCTAAAGGAAGCAAAGTGGAATCCACTAAAAGTTGTGGAAAAAGATATAGACGCTCCGCCCACTGACTTGCATATTGACAGTGAACTTGATGATAATAAACTTTTTGAAGAATGAAATTGAGATACATAGAAGAGCCATCACTTCAGTTTGGCAATGGTCATCACATTTGTCCCAAAAGTGGTATTTACTCACTAAATCCGTTTGATATTGCTCAGGTTAGGCCTGATAAAATAACTATTGGAGTTGTTGGTAAAGGAGAAAGCGTTGATAAAATTCTAGAATGGATAGAAAGCTGTAAAAATCATATTGACGGTAAACTAAGTAAAACACCACATCCAAATTTGTTTATGAACTTTTGCGGATTCAATAAGAATATTGGCTTTAAATGCGAAATAGCATACGATGAAACCTATTTGCGAAAGTTAAACAACTCGGACTTTGACAAAATTGTTAAAGCAAATAACTCTTTGGAAAATATTATTTCTGAAATTACAAATCTCTACTTGAACGAGATTAAGTTTCTATCTAAAAATAAAAAGCCAGATGTGATTTTATGTGCTTTATCAGAAAATCTGATGAAGCATATTATGGAAGCGAAACCCAAAAACAGTGAAGAAGATGAGGAGGAGGAAATCATTGAGAGAGATTTTGATGAAGAAGAAGTAACGAAAAAGGAACAAAATTTCAGAAGAAATTTAAAAGCTCAGGCAATGCAATACAATGTTCCGATTCAAATTGTAAGAGATAGGATAGCAAAGCCGACTGCCGAAATGCAAGATCCTGCTACAATTGCATGGAATTTTTTTACTGCTCTTTATTATAAAGCCTCAGGCACACCTTGGGCATTAATAAGAAAAGACTCCGCTGAAACTACATGTTATGCTGGAATCAGCTTTTTTAAGAGCAGAGACAAAAAATCAACTCAAACAAGTATTGCACAAATATTTAACGAGCTAGGAAAAGGCGTAATACTTCGTGGTGAAGAAATCAAATTGAAAAAGCATGACAGAACGCCTCATTTAGAGGGACAACAAGCATTTAACTTATTAACCCAATCGCTTACAGAATACTATGATGCTGTAAAAATATTTCCCAAAAGACTTGTATTACATAAAACATCTAATTTCAATGACGATGAGATTTATGGGTTTACAGAAGCAGCAAAAAAACTGCACATTAACCAAATCGACTTGGTTTCAATTCAAACCTCAGACCTGCGTTTATACAGACAAGGGAACTATCCTCCAATGAGAGGAACACACTTGACAATGTCCGACAAACATCATTTGTTATATACTCGTGGGTCAGTGCCATATTATGAAACATATCCCGGTAGATATATACCACGTGCAATTGAAGTTAAATTGGCAACTTATGATGAATCTCCTAATGTTATATGTGATGAAATATTATCCTTAACAAAAATGAATTGGAACAATACACAATTTGACAGACAAATGCCTATTACAATTGAATGTGCTCGTAATGTAGGCGAGATTTTAAAATACCTAGGTCCAAACGACCAAATGCAATTAAAGTATAGTTTTTACATGTAGCAATATGCCAACGCAGCAGTCACACACATTACCAAGTCGCACAAGCCGACACACAAGCCAAAACTTGGTAAAGAGTGTGCCTGCCTCAACGCAAGACAAAATTGAATTAAAAATCTCCACCCCTTCTGAAAATAAAAAATACGCAACCTCACAGACCAACACGACACAGAAAATGGCAGTGAAACTCAACAGCAACAATGGTTTACAGACACGGTGGACAAGAACGCCAGCTGGTAACAGCGTGTTGCCTCAATTGGCGGTGACGTGCAAAATTGAAGCTGAGTGCGCCTATCAAACTTTTGTGCAGGTTGACAGTGCAGTGCTCCGAAATCGCCAACTGCGGCAACACGCAAACCGTTAGATTGTCTAAAAACCACCCTGCCCAAAACATTAAATAAAATTACTGTTTTAACCAAAAAAAGAAACTAAAACCCTTCCTTATTTCCATTTCATTGCGTAACTTTGATTTTACCTTCCAATTTTCACCTCCCCCAAAAAAAGTACCCCAAAACGCTTGTATGTTGCTTAAATTAGCGTATTTTTGACAAGAATTTGCAGTTTTTAGACGAACTGACTTATAAGCCATTTTAAGACGACAGAAAACAAGCGATGTGACCTAAATATTTTGTAAATTTGAAGAGTATTTAAGACTGAAAAATATGTTCAAGACGATAGAAATAGACAGAAGCAATCTGACAATAATGGGAGTTAAGTTTTCGGACTTGAAAACCTTAGAAAGCACCGCAAACGCCTTGGGTAGTAATATGTTTGAAGGTTTTAAACCGACCCCTAAAGGAGTAGAAATTATACGAGATTATGTAACAGGGAAAATATCGCTAACAGAACTTGTGGCATTCGCCAAACAAAAAGCCTATGTCTAATTCATACAAATACATAGATCCCGACTTCACCTACACCGACCCCAAGACAGGGCTTTTAAGGAACTTACAAGACATTACAGACCCTGATGTATTGCTTTTTGTTGTGAGTGGTGCAATAACAAAACGACTTCAAGAACTTTACGAAAACCCAATAAAAATAAAGGGAATTGACAGCCTTTTTGAAATTGACAGACATTTATTTCAAGACATTTATGTTTGGGCAGGCAAAAAGCGGACAGTAGAAATTAGCAAAAACGGTAAGCAGTTCTTCCCTACTTCACACTTTGACAACGCTTTCAGATACATTGACCAATTAGTTGCTGAGTTCAAGAAAATTCCGAAAGACAACAAAAAACTCTTTGCCGAAAAGTTGGCTGAAATTTTAGATAACGTCAATTATTTACACCCATTCAGAGAAGGAAACGGACGAACACAAAGAGAGTTTTTAAGACTGTTGGCATTAGAAAAAAACTTGACACTAAATCTAAACCCACCAGACAACAAAAGTGTTTACGAACGATATATGAAAGGAACAATTGAAAGTGACGTAAAGACTTTGACAGAGTTAATTTTTGAACTAATTGGCACGAATGACAAATAGAAAAACGGCTTATAACACGGGTTTTGCGTCAGGCGGGCTGACGCGCAAACTTGGATATTTGTGCTTCTAATCAACTTTAGTAATAAATTGAAATTTTGTGCTCCGAAACCCGCCCGAACGCAAAGCCCGAAAACGATGTTCGTCATATTAAAGAAAAAAATTAGTAAGGTGACAAAATTGATTAACCTAATACTCATATTGACTCTAAATTTTTCTTGTACTGAAAAGAAATCAACAGAAAAGGAGATTAACCAACCTGAATTAGTTGCCACTTCAAATTCCGACACCTTAAAGTTTACCTCAGGAATACGAGCAATCTTCCAAGACAGCAAAGGCAATTATTGGTTTGGAAGCCAAAATGAAGGTGTAAGTCTGTATGATGGAAGTTCATTTAAATACATTGCAATCAATGAAGGATTAGCTGACAATCAAATTCGTTCAATTCAGGAAGACAAGAACGGAACTATTTGGTTTGGAACTGCAAATGGTGTGAGTAGTTACGATGGAAAAACTGTACAGAAACACACCGTAAATGAAAATTCGGAGAGTGAATGGAAGAAAAAGGATATTGACTTATGGTTTGATGCTGGAACAAGACAAGGTGTGTATAGATACGATGGTCAAAAATTAAATTATTTACCCTTTCCTAACCCCAAAAATATAACTTCCGGAAGCACATATGCTGTAACCAGTATATCAAAAGGAAAGAATGATATGCTTTGGTTTGGTACTTATGCGGGTGTTTTTGGCTACAACGGCAATGAGTTTACAACAATTAATGATGAAACACTAAGACTTAGGGAAGGTTCTGAAAAAATGCACGTAAGATGTATTCTTGAAGATTCCCAAGGCAGACTTTGGATTGGTAATAATGGAATTGGCGTTATGCTTAAAAGTGGAAACTCAATCATTAACTTTTCCAAAGAGCAAGGAAAATTAATCCCAATGAATCAGTTTGAAGCGAACGCCCTAAGTAAACAGTTTACTAAAAACACAGGACTACAAGCTGTTTTTGCTATTACAGAGGATAGTAAAGGAAGTATTTGGTTTGGAGACAGAGATTCAGGCGCTTGGAAATTTGATGGTAAAACGTTGACAAACTATAAAATTGACCCAAAATTGACATCTCAAATGATATATACCATTTATGAAGACCAAAACAAAAACTTGCTTTTTGGAATGGCAAAAGGTGGTGTTTATAAATTCAACGGTAAAACATTTGACAAACAATTTTTAAAAAATACGAACGCACAACAGCAGTTACCCAAAAGGCGGGGTTTCGTGTTCCAAAGACAGTTTTGTGGCTAATCAAACATTAGTTTTTAAAATCAAATTTTGTGGTAAAAATCCCGCCCTTCGGGTAGCTGCAAAACGTTACATCGTTGTATAAAATCTCCCCTACTTCCTACTTGCAAATGTCGGGGAAACCTCCTACCTTTGGTGTGGCATGTGTGCTTTGTGGGCAAGTAAAAAACAAATCGGCTACCCATAACGGTAAATCAGCATTGTCTATCTTTATCTAAAAGTATAGATAAAATTCCTAACTCTTTGACTATGAGCTTTTTAAAAGACAAGTACATCAATCCCCTAACCGATTTTGGATTCAAGAAACTCTTCGGCACAGAGCCCAACAAGATACTACTAATTGACTTCCTAAATCAAATTCTGCCGCAAAAGCACCGAATCAAGGATTTGAGTTACTCCCGAAACGAACAACTGGGACTGAACGAATTAGACCGCAAAGCCATATTCGACCTCTACTGCACAGGAGAATCCGGCGAACGATTTATTGTTGAAGTACAGAAAGCCAAGCAGAATTTCTTCAAAGACAGAAGCATTTACTACGCTTCGTTCCCCATCCAAGAACAAGCACAAAAAGGAAATTGGGATTATAGGCTCGAACCGGTTTATACTGTGGGTATCCTCGATTTTATCTTTGATGACCATAAATCAG
The DNA here is from genome assembly GCA_002345145.1 of Bacteroidetes bacterium UBA2322. GTDB lineage: Bacteria > Bacteroidota > Bacteroidia > Chitinophagales > UBA2359 > UBA2359. Next base: position 7,057 of record DDVC01000124.1, on the reverse strand, counting down.
ATGAAGAACTGCTGCACACCGTAGCGTTAAAAAACCAACGCTGTGAAGTTTTCTATGACAAGTTGAAATTCATCTACATAGAATTGCCAAAATTTAAGAAACAAGAACAGGACTTAGAAACGCAATTTGATAAGTGGCTGTATGTGTTCAGGCATCTGTCTAACCTTCAAGACCGTCCCCGAAAATTACAAGACAGAATATTTCAAAAATTGTTTGAAGCGGCTGAAATTGCTAAATTTTCACCGGAGGAAAGAAATGCGTATGAAGACAGCCTAAAATACTACCGAGATTTAAAAAATGTAGTGGATACTTCTCGCGAGGAGGGTATTAAAGAAGGAGTTGAAAAAGGAATCAAAGAAGGAATAGAAAAAAGGAATTTTGAAATTGCCAATAAAATGAAAGAAAAAGGAATGTCCAAAGCGGAAATTTCGGAATTGACCGGATTAAATGATAATGAAATCAATGACTTGTAAAATTTGCATTCATATACAACATTGCAGCTACTACAACTCCGCCTAAGCTGCGCTGGTGAACTTGGGTGAGAGTAGGTCATAAAAAGCCGTCAACCGGCGCAATGTTTAGTAATAAGATACTTGGGGGATGGGGGAAATTTTAGAGAAGGGAGAGGCTCAGGCATATCTTACTGTACAATATGCGGTTCAGACATTTAACAGATTTTGTGTTTGGTTTGGTAACAATTTTTAGCAAGAGAGCTATTTTAGGTATAGGCAATTTTAGTGTTGAACAACCGGACTTATTGCAAGGGTGTTCACAACTGATAATCAATAACACTATAACACTATGCAAAAAATGATTTACAGCCACCCTTGGGAATACCGGATAGCGTGTAGCGTAATGTAGCGTAACACACAAAAGGTTTCAGCCCAAAAAGGAATAATGGTATCAAATCGGGCAGCAAAAAACAAATCAGGCGTTTCGGGGTTTTCCAATAGGTTCTTATATTTGTTGCTTCATGTAGTATCACCCAAAACTCCACCACCCATGCTCAATTATCTGCTCCAAAATGGCACCGTTTTTAATGGCAGCGGCACCGATGGCATAGTTGCCAATGTGTTAATCCAAAACGGAAAAATAGCCCAAATATCTGCTAATGCTATACCGGTTTCGCCCGATGTGCAAACCATAGATGTAACCGGATACTGGGTAATGCCCGGTTTTATTGACATACACACCCACTATGATGGCGAAATTGAAATAGACCCCACGCTAACCGAATCGGTAAGGCATGGCGTAACTACGGTATTTTTGGGTAGTTGCGGCATTAGCATGGTACTGGGCAACCCCGAACACCTGTCGGATATGTTTACCCGCGTAGAGGGCATTCCCAGCACTTATATTAAACCCCTTTTGCAGAGCAAAAAAGACTGGAACAGCCCTCAATCTTACCTGCAACACTTAACTAACCTAAAACCGGGTCCTAATGTAGCCTGCTTTTTGGGGCATTCTACTATAAGAGCAGCAGTAATGGGTTTAGAGCGCAGCCTTAGCAATGGCGTTACCCCCACCGCCGCTGAGCTGCAAGCTATGAACAGTATTTTGCAAGATGCCCTGCAAGCAGGGTATATGGGCTTATCGGTAAACCTGTTAGAGTTTGATAAAATGGACGGCACACAGTTCAGAAGCCGCCCAACCCCCTCCGTATATGCCGGCTGGAAAGAATACCGATACCTATTTACCACACTTCGACAGCAGAACCGCATCTTGCAAACCATACCCAACACGGCTAACCCGCTCACTTTTTTCAGCTTTATTCTGGAAAGCGCCGCCATAGGCAAACAGCCGCTCAAAACAAGTATGCTGGCTATGATAGATGGTAAAACCGTGCGCGGTATCCACCGCATTTTTGGCAATGCGGCGCGGTTTGCCAACCGATTTCTGGGAGCTAAGGTTAAGTTTCAGGGATTGCCCGAAGAGTTTGACGTGTGGACAGACGGATTAGAAGCCCCGTTTTTTGAGGAGTTTGAAGCCGGCACCAGTTACCTGCACCTACTTAAAACCGACGAAAGAAGCCAACTACTGCAAGACCCTGTTTTTAGAAAACAATTCAGAAAACAATGGAACCAACGCCTTGCCCCAAGAGTTTTTCACCGAAACCTGAAAGATACCCATATTGTAGATTGTCCGGATAAAACGCTGGTGGGTAAATCGTTTGCCCAAATTGCCCGCCAACAAAACCAAGACCAAACCGAGGTGTTTTTAGACCTGCTGGCGCTTTATGGCAAACAACTCCGCTGGTACTCAGTAGTGGGCAACGACCGCCCAAAAGAGCTAAACTGGATAATACAACACCCCGATGTACAGATAGGGTTTAGCGATGCCGGAGCGCACCTGCGCAATATGGCTCACTACAATTTTGGGCTCCGATTGCTCAAATTAGTGCAGGATAACCAACGTGCAGGCATTAAAACGCTTACCATTGGGCAGGCAGTAAAACGCCTCACTGCTGAACTTGCCGACTGGTTTATGTTGGATGCCGGGCATCTGATACCCGGTAAACGTGCCGATATAACAGTGGTAAACCCCGCCCACCTTACCGATGAACTTACCAATATACACGAAGCGCCCATGCCCGGCTTGCCCAATTTTAAACGCCTTGTGCGCCGAAACGACCTTGCCGTGCCCTACGTTTTCATAAACGGCGCACTTGCATGGAACGGAAACGCCCCCAATACTACCACTGCCAACGCCGGACAGGTACTGCGCGTAGCCGCAAATTAACTCACCCCTTTCTTGCCTGCAACTATGTATGCACAAACTCCCGTACCCCCTTATTATGCTGTTATTTTTTGCTCCGTCAGAACAGAGGCAGAAGAAGGTTATGCCCTAATGGCTGATAAAATGATGCAATTAGCCAAACAGCAAAAAGGTTTCCTGGGGGTAGAAACCGCCCGAAACGAATTGGGTATTACCATATCATACTGGGACTCCTTAACCGCTATTCAAAACTGGAAAAACCACGCATACCACAGTATAGCCCAGCAGTTAGGCCAAAATCGGTGGTACCGGCGCTATAAAATAAGAATTGCCAAAGTAGAACGCGATTACGAATTTGAACTGCCTTAAATTTGATGTCTATGGCTGTGGCCCACTCTTTGCTGCCAAAAACAACATCGGGATAAACTTTTTGCAGGTTTTACCTATTATGTTACCTTCTAAAAGCCTTTCACACCAGCCACATTATTTCGCGACTTTTTACCATTTAGCCAAATATGTCCTTTTTTCGCCCCGCCATTACGCTTTTATTGCCGCTCCTGCTATGGTTGTTGTTTGGTTTGTTGCCAGGTTGCAAACCCACACAAGCCGACAAATTTTACGAACTTACCGTACAAGACATAGAGGGCAACACCGTTTTGCTTGCCAATGAACTAAAAGGTAAAACAGTAGTACTCAATTTTTGGGCTACCTGGTGCCCTCCTTGCCGACAAGAGAAACCCGAATTAGAAAAAGCCCGAACTCTGCTGGAGCAGGAAGGAATTGTGTTTATTTGCCTTTCAGACGAAAAAACGGCTACCATACAAAAATATCGTTCTCTATACCCCGATGGGCTTACCTACTACAAACTCAACAACAGCGTAAAATGGTTAGGCATTTTTGAAATACCACAAACCTATGTAATTAACCCCAATGGTAAAATAGTTTTTCAGCACACCGGTTACAACCAATGGAGCAGCCCCGAAACACTCAACATTATTAGGGCTGCCAAAACCACTTTTTAAGAGTAGGGTTGAGTTTATTTTAACCCCTATTTTACCACTTTTGGCAATTTTCTTTAAAAAAATTTGGCGGAACAACTAATTTTTAAAAAACAAATATTTAAAATAAATTGTACTTTTGGAAACGCCCTTTATTTTATTAAAATTTAACAAGCAATTTATTTTAATTTTACTGCTATACACCAATATCGTACCATTTACAAAAAAATCGTTTCCAAATTGAACCATTTCGCCCAAATCAATGTTTAAACATCAATTCTTCACTTTTTAACCACCACACAAAAAATTAAGCAAGACATGGAAACAATGGTTCAACCCCAAACACAATGGGCTCTTGATGCAGCCCACAGCGAACTTACTTTTAAAGTAAGGCACTTAATGATTTCAAATGTAAAAGGCGAGTTCCGAAAATTTACAGCCACCATTGCAGGCGAAGATTTTAACACAGCGCCTGTAACAGTGGTAGTTGATGCCGCCTCTGTTTTTACCAACGAAGACAACCGCGATGCCCACCTGCGCAATGCCGACTTTTTTGACGTAGAAAAGTTTCCCGAAATCCGCTTCCAATCTACCGCTTTTACCAAAATTAGCAGCAACCGGTACCACCTTACCGGACAACTCACTATTAAAGACATTAGCAAGGAGGTAACGCTGGAGGTAGAGTTTGGCGGTGTAAACAAAGACCCCTGGGGCAATGAAAAAGCTGCTTTTTCGGTAAGCGGCAAAATTAACCGCAAAGAATGGGGGCTCAACTGGAATGCAGCGCTCGAAACAGGCGGCGTACTGGTAAGTGAGGAGGTAAAAATAAGCGCCGATGTGCAGTTTGCAAAAGTAACCGCTTAAATTTGCCTTGCACTTAAAACACACTAACTAACCAAACATCGGGCGTTTACCAAAACAAGGCAGGGCAATCAATCCTGCCAACTACGGTAAGCGCCCGATTTGTTTATACATTGTTCCCACCATAAAAATGCTGCCGCCATGAACCGAAAAAATTTTTTAAAAACATTAGCCCTATTACCATTTGCCGGAATTGCCATGAAACTGAACCAGCTCTACCCCATAACCCGCTCCCTCCCAACCACCAAAACTATGCCGGTGTTGTTTTTGGGTCATGGCAGCCCTATGAACGCTATTGAAGAAAACGAATTTGTAACGGGTTTCAGAAACATAGCCGCACAAATACCCCGCCCAAGCGCTGTATTATGTATATCGGCACACTGGGAAACACAAGGCACTTATGTTACGGCTATGGATATGCCTCCTACTATACACGATTTTGGCGGTTTTCCTAAGGCTTTGTTTGAGGTGCAGTATCCGGCACCGGGCAACCCCGCCTTAGCAAAAGAGGTGCAAACCTTAGTGCAGCAAACACAAGTAGGGTTAGACTATAACTGGGGGCTCGACCACGGCGCATGGTCGGTGGTAAAACATCTTTTCCCTAATGCCAATGTGCCTGTTATTCAAATGAGTTTGGATTACCGCAAAAATCCCGCCTACCACTACCAATTGGCAAAAGAATTGGCAACACTGCGGCAAAAAGGCGTTTTAATTATTGGCAGCGGTAACATGGTACACAACCTTGGCTTGCTCGATTGGAGTAAATTAAATACCAACGACTACGGTTTTGAATGGACGCTGGAAGCAAAAACCAAAATGACCGATTTTATACTCAACCAAAACCACCTACCCCTCATCAATTATGCCGCTAATGGCAAGGCTTTTCAACTTGCTATACCCACCCCTGAGCATTATCTGCCCTTACTCTATGCCCTTGCCTTGCAGCAACCACACGAAACCGCCACCCTTTTTAACGACAAAGCAGTGGCAGGGTCGCTTACCATGACTTCGGTAAAAATAGGGTAGAGCTTAGGGTTGTATCACTTACAAGCTACCCTTACTGCCCTTGTGTAGTTTGCTGCGGATTCACCACCACTGTTTCGCCGTAGCAACTTTGGGCATTTTTTAGCGCCCGTTTTCCGGCATCGCCCATAGAATACAATACAGATTGTATGGCGCTGCTAACAAAACCCAAATTACAAACAGCTACCTTAGATAAAGGCTCTACAAACTCAAATACCGATGATTCTTTTTTTACCTTTTCTGTTAGCATATTAGCGCCATCGGCAAACAAAATGCCAAAACTAAACCCCAATGAAAGTAAAATAGCCCAAACCAATATACCTATGCCGCGGCTCATACTACTGCTGTGTACGGCAGGTACAAAAGCATTAAGTGCACAGCTAATAATGAAGTAAGTAAAATAACAAACGCCAATAATGGCGGCAAATCCTAAAAATGGCGCTATTAATTGGTCAACAAATAACAAATTGGTGAGAATTTTTTGTGGTATCAGGTAAAAGCGTGCAGCCAATATTACAGCTAAAAACGCCTTTATGATTCCCCACATAGACCCAATAAATCCGCCATTGTAGCCTTTATATAAGCCATAGAGCATGGTTACCAAAAAAGCAAAATCAAGGGCATTCATAAGCAACAATTAGAGTGAAAAAGAAGTAGGTGTGTATAAGGGTGGTATTAGTTTTGCAGCAGTTCTTTTACCATAGCGGCTACGGCTTTGCCATCGGCTTTGCCGGCAAGTTCTTTGGTAGCAGCGCCCATAACCTTACCCATTTCGGCAGGCGATTTAGCGCCTATGCGCTCAATAATGCTTTGCAGGGCGGCTCTAAGCTCATCGGGTGTAAGTTGCTTAGGCAAGTAGCGTTCAATAACGGCAATTTCTTCGGCTTCTATTTGGGCAAGGTCATCTCTACCTTGCTGTTGGTATATTTCCAATGAGTCGCGGCGTTGTTTAGCTAATTTGGTCAGTACTGCCAGTTCGGTTTCGGGAGTAAGGTCAGCGCTGGCGCCTTTTTCGGTTTTGGCAAGCTGTATGGCTGCCTTAATACCGCGCAGTCCGCGCAGAGATACCTGGTCTTTGGCAAGCATAGCGGTTTTAATATCGGCGTTTATTTGTATTTCTAAGCTCATGGTTGTTCAAAAAAAAGTATTAGGTTTAACGTGCAAAGATACAAGGTAATAACCAAAATAACCATTTTTTTGTTCCACCGGAGTAACTTTTGTATCCATATACTTCATGGGGCTAAGTTTTGGGCAGCAGAAATATCAATTTCTATCTAATTTCTCGCAAAGGCGCAAATTAGTGGTTAGTTATTAGTTGTTAGTACTAATTACCATTCCAATTTTGTTTCTCGCAAAGACGCAAATTAGCTATTAGAACCAACTACCATCTACCAAAACGACCGACTATTCACTACCCCCTACCCCAACACCAACTTACCGCTTGCCTCGTGCTGCTCATA